>JAADHR010000001.1 GCA_013151735.1 Calditrichota bacterium
CCTGTTCAATATGCAAAACGTGTGGTCGGGCGAAAAATTTACGGCGGACACAGCACGCATATTCCGATGCGGGTGAACACCGCTGGCGTGATGCCGATTATTTTTGCGCAATCGATTATGTTTATTCCCAGTACGTTTGGAACCTTTTTCCCAAACAATGAGTTTGTCTCTTCACTGGTTGCCATGTTTGACATTCAATCGTGGCTTTATTGGTTCATTTACGGAATAATGATTGTGTTTTTCACCTATTTTTACACGGCTATCACGTTTAATCCGGTCGATGTTGCGGAAAATATGCAGAAATACGGCGGTTTTATTCCCGGTATTCGTCCGGGCAAAAAGACATCCGAGTACCTGGACTATATCCTGACGCGAATTACATTGCCCGGCTCTATTTTCCTGGCAATTATCGCAATATTCCCGTATTTCATTATGAAATATACAAATGTGAGCTACAATTTTGCTTCTTTCTACGGGGGCACGGGATTGCTGATTGTTGTGGGTGTAGCGCTGGATACGCTTCAACAAGTGGAATCGCATCTGCTGATGCGCCATTACGACGGCTTTATGAAAACCGGTCGTCTTCGCGGCAGAAGAAGAGCCTAACGGAAGGAACAGTCCATGCGTTTAATTATGTTGGGTGCTCCCGGCGTTGGCAAGGGAACGCAAGCGCAGAAACTGCAGGATCATTTTGGAATTGTACAGATTTCTACAGGGGATATTCTCAGAGCCGCCGTTCGTGAAGGAACGGATTTAGGAAAAACAGCAAAAAGGTATATGGATCGCGGGGAATTGGTTCCCGACGATGTGATCATTGGCATTATTCGCGAAAGGCTATCGCAGCCCGATTCAAAAAAAGGATTTATTCTGGACGGATTTCCGCGTACGATTCCTCAGGCAGAAGCGCTGGATGCGCTGTTGACCGATATGAATCTTGATCTGGATGCGGTATTGGAAATCTATGTAGACCCGGAAAAAATTGTTCAACGACTGACCAATCGACGGGTGTGCAGCCGATGCGGGGCCGTTTTCAATCTTCTGACCGATCCGCCTCCGGAAGACGGAAAATGTCCGAAATGCGGCGGGACAATTATTCAGCGGGATGATGATAAGGAAGAAACGGTTCGAAACCGGTTGGAAGTTTATGAAAAGCAGACTGCACCGCTGAAGAAATTTTATAAAGAAAAAGGGCTTTTAAAGACGATTGATGGCGACGATTCGATTGAAAATGTGTACCAGAAGATACTGGTTGCACTGGGCTTGGAAAAGGGAAAATGATCATTATTAAGACGCCATCAGAGATTGATCTGATTCGTCAATCCTGCAGGATTTTGGTTGATACATTCAAGGAGATTGAGGGGCATTTAAAGCCGGGTATTTCAACGGCGGAAATCGACAGAATTGCGGAGAAATATATTCATTCCCGGGGAGGGGTACCTTCTTTCAAGGGATTTCACGGATTTCCGGGAACAGCCTGCATTTCGATCGATGAGCAGGTTGTTCATGGCATTCCGGGTAAGCGCCGCCTGGAAGAAGGGCAGATTGTAGGGGTAGATATGGGGGTGATTTACAAAGGCTTTTATTCGGATGCCGCTCGTACCTATCCCGTTGGAAAGGTTTCTGATCTGAAGAGAAAACTAATGGATGTGACAAAAGAGGCGCTTTGGAAAGGGATTGAGCAGGCACGGGTTGGGAACCGTGTAAGCGATATTTCCCACGCAGTTCAGACGTACGTAGAGAAACACGGGTTTTCGGTTGTGCGGGATCTGGTGGGACACGGTGTGGGAAAGGACGTATGGGAACAGCCGCAAATTCCAAATTACGGCCCTCCGGGGAAAGGCCCGCGGCTGCGTGAAGGAATGGTTGTGGCTATTGAACCCATGGTAAATGCGGGGACATACGAGGTGTACACCGAATCGGATGGATGGACTGTGGTAACGGCTGATGGTGAGCCATCCGCGCATTTTGAACACACCATCGCTTTGTTTAAGGATCATACAGAAGTTCTAACAGAAGGCATTTAAAAAAACAGGACACTTATGGCTAAGGAAGAACCCATTCGCGTAGACGGAACGATCACAGAAACGTTACCCAATGCCACATTTCGGGTAGAATTGGAAAACGGACACAAAATTTTGGCTCACATTTCCGGGAAAATGCGTATGCATTTTATCAAGATTTTACCCGGCGACAAGGTGACCGTTGAACTGTCCCCGTATGATTTAACACGGGGCAGGATTATCTATCGCTATAAATAGGCTTTGCTTATAAAAATTTTTAAATTTTTTGTTGATTCTTGGAGGATAGAATGAAAGTAAGATCATCTGTAAAAAAAATGTGCGATAAATGTAAAATAGTAAAGAGAAAGGGTGTTGTACGTGTAATTTGTACAAACCCCCGACACAAACAACGCCAGGGTTAATTGCTTAATCGAAGGAGGTTAATTTGGCTCGTATTGCAGGTATCGATTTGCCTAAAAATAAACGCTTGGAAGTTGCCCTTACGTACATCTACGGGATCGGCCCATCGACCTCGCGCAAAATTCTGGTGGCAACTGGGATTAGTCCGGATAAACGCGTTCATGAAATGACGGAAGAAGAAACTGCCAAAATTCGATCCTACATTGAATCGAATTTTAAGGTAGAAGGGGCCCTGCGTGCACAAATCAATATGGACATCAAACGGCTCATGGATATTGGCTGTTATCGCGGGTTGCGGCACCGCATGGGACTCCCGGTCCGCGGACAGAGAACGCATACAAACGCGCGAACACGCAAAGGGCATAAGCCAAGTATCGGCGGAAAAAAGAAATAATAATCCATTTTATTGAAAAAAAGTTAATCGTTGTACGGAGGTTATTTTGGCGAAAGTTAGACGGACCACAAAACGCAAAAAAAAGGGCCCGGTAGAGGCAAATGGAGTGGCTCATATTCGGGCGACATTCAATAACACCATTGTTTCTCTGACCGATCAGTACGGAAATGTCATTTCCTGGGCTTCTGCCGGAAAGGTGGGCTTTAAAGGCTCACGAAAAAGTACCCCATTTGCAGCTCAGCTTGCGGCAGAGAATGCGGCTAAAGAAGCGATGGATTTGGGATTGAAGAGAGTGGAGGTTTTGGTAAAGGGCCCCGGATCCGGCCGTGAAGCAGCCATTCGTTCGCTGCAGGCAGCGGGACTTGAAATTAAGGCGATCAGGGACGTTACACCCATCCCTCATAATGGGTGCCGTCCACCAAAACGAAGAAGAGTGTAATACAAGGTTTTTGGAGGCTACTACATGGCAAGATATACAGGACCGGTTTGTAAATTGTGTCGGCGAGAGGGTGAAAAGCTCTTTTTAAAGGGAACAAAATGCTTTACGAATAGATGCCCTTTTGAGCGAAAAAGCTACATTCCGGGTCAGCATGGTAAATCGCGGCGTTTTAAATTGTCTGAATATGGCATTCAGTTGCGGGAAAAGCAAAAGCTGCGCCGGATTTACGGATTGCTTGAAAAACAATTTCGGATTTACTTTGAAAAAGCAGAAAAAGAGCGGGGCATTACCGGCGAAAACCTCTTGAAGATGCTGGAGCGTCGTTTGGATAACGTGGTTTATCGCCTGGGATTGGCGCCGACCCGAAACTCGGCCCGTCAGCTGGTGAGGCATCGCCACATAACCGTTAATGGACGTATTGTGGATATTCCGTCCTTTTTGGTTAATCCCGGTGATGTGGTCAAAGTGAAAGATAAAAGCAAGCGAATGGAGATTATACACGACTCATTAAAGCGTGTTAGGGAAGGAAAATTGGTTCCCTGGTTAGAACTGGACAAAGCCACCCTTTCCGGACGTTTTCTCGAAATGCCGAATCGGCAGGATATTCCAGTGAACGTCAATGAAAGCCTGATTGTGGAGTTGTACTCTAAATAATCATCCGGGCGAGGACGAAATCCACCCCTGGTGAACCTGAGTTTGTTCACCCGGCGTTTCTGTCGTCGGCGGATGTTTGTAGGTGGTTTAAAGAAAAATTTGAATAAATAAGGTTTTTAACTTCGGAGAGAGGAATTTAATGAATTTCCAAAGTTTACAAATGCCAGAACGAATTGAGTTGGACGAATCAACGTTCTCCAATAATTATGGAAAATTTATCGTCCAGCCTTTGGAGAGAGGCTTTGGTGTAACCATTGGAAATGCGCTGCGTCGTGTCTTGCTGTCGTCGCTTCCGGGTGCAGCCATTACCAGCATCAAAGTAGATGGTGTTTTGCACGAGTTTACAACAATTCCTGGCATGGTAGAAGATGTGTCTGAAATGATTATGAATTTAAAAGGGGTTCGGTTTAAGCTGATCGCAAAGAAACCCGAAAAGATTACGCTGCACCTGAAAGGCCCTAAAGAATTTAAAGCTGGAGATTTGCAGCAGGATTCCACCGATTTTGAGGTGTTGAACCCCGACCATCATATTGCGACCTTGAATGAGGATGCCGATTTCAATATGGAAGCGCGCATTTCCCGGGGACGCGGCTATTTGCCGGCTGAAGCGAACAAGCATCCGGATCAGCCCATCGGCGTGGTTCCAATCGATGCTATTTTTACGCCCATTATTAATGTGGCCTATCATGTGGAAGAAACACGCGTGGGACAGCGAACAGATTTCGAAAAACTCATTCTCGAAATAAAAACGGATGGCAGCATTACCCCGGACGATGCCCTGACACAGGCCGCAAGAATTATTCAGGATCACATCCAATTATTCATCAATTACGATGTGGAACCCGAAGAAGAGATCCCGCCGGAAATTGATGAAGAAGCCCTGCGGATTAAGAAGCTTCTGAAGATGAGTGTGGATGAGTTGGAGCTTTCTGTGCGGGCGAGCAATTGTCTGAAAGCTGCCAATATTGAAACGATTGCGGATCTGGTCAAACGTGACGAATCGGAAATGCTGAAGTTCCGGAATTTCGGTCGAAAGTCTCTTACGGAATTGAGCAATGTCCTGGAAAGCCTGGGCCTGCATTTTGGAATGGATGTGGATAAATATCTAAACAACGAGAACGAATAAATCAAAACTATTGGGTGAATTTTTATGAGACATAGAAAATCGTTCGCCAAGTTGAATCGAACGGCTGAACATCGCAAAGCGACGTTAGCCAATTTGGCCTCTGCCTTAATCGAGCGAAAAAAGATCAAAACAACACATGCAAAGGCAAAAGCTGCACAACGTTTCGTGGAGCATCTGGTTACTCTGGCCAAAAAGGGTGACTTAAATTCAAGGCGTTTAGTCCTGAGCCGGTTACGAAACAAAACGGCCATGTTTATTCTTTTTGATGAAATAGCCCCCAGTTTTGCCGATCGGAACGGCGGCTATACGCGCGTGATCCACCTTGAACGACGCCTGGGTGACGGAGCAGAGATTTCCCTTCTGGAATTTGTGGGCTATGAATCGGTTAAGCACAAACAGAAAAAGGAAGAGAAAAAGACCCATAAAACGGAAGAAGAAAAAGCTGAGGCTAAAAAATCAGCGAAAAAGGTTTCTGAAGAGGAAACAGCTTCTGCCGAAACGGAGGAAAAGGCTGCAAAAGAAGCACCTGCTCCGGCCGAAGAAACATCTGAAGAGGCGACTGAAACGACAACGGAAGAAACACCAGAGCCGCCCAAAGATGAAGCGGCCCCGTCAGAGCCCGAAGCGCCGGAACCTGATAACTCAAAATCGGATTCTGAAGAAGAGTCCAAGGAAAAATAAAAATTTGTTTTCTGTTGAAAAAGGCAACCCCGGGGTTGCCTTTTTTGTTTTTACGCAATTTCAAGTAAAAACACCTGTTTTCATAAAAAATAAACGAAAGCTTTGAAAAAATCAAGATTTATGACACAGGCAATGGCTTATAAAAAAAGGTTCTACAGGCTTTTTTATGGGGAAAATGACTTTTTTAAATAAGACAGAGCTTCTTTTTGACCGATTGCTTGACTTGGGTAAAAAGGCTATATATTGTTTGTTATGGGC
>JAADHR010000002.1 GCA_013151735.1 Calditrichota bacterium
CCAATATCCTTTCGATAATAGGCCCCTTCGAAATGAATGGATTGAACGGCGTTGTAGGCTCCTTCCATGGCCTCCTTTAACGAATCCGCCAGATGGGTAACGCCCAGAACCCTCCCGCCGTTGGTGACAAGTTTCCCGTTTTTACGCCGGGTTCCCGCGTGGAAAATGAGGGTGTTCTCACCAAAATCCTGATCCAGTCCCGTAATTTCCTTTCCCTTCTCATAGGAACCCGGGTATCCCTCCGATGCCATAATAACACAAACGGCTGATTTTTCATGGATTTTTAATGGTGACTGATGAAGAGATCCGTCCAATGTGGCCATCATCAAATCCAGCAAATCGGATTGAATGAGCGGCAAAATAACCTGTGTTTCCGGATCGCCAAAGCGGCAGTTGAATTCGATGACCTTCGGTCCGTTGGTTGTAAGCATTAGACCGGCATAAAGAACGCCCGTATAGGGGTTCCCGTCTTTAGCCATGCCGTGAATGGTGGGTTCGAGGATCGTTTTCTGAATTTCTTGAACCAGTGCCTGATCGACAAAGGGAACGGGTGCGTAAGCACCCATGCCGCCCGTGTTCGGGCCGAGGTCATCGTCGTAGGCCGCTTTGTGATCCTGAGATGGGATGAGTGGAAGAACATTTTTCCCGTCACTCAAAGCCAGAATCGAGACTTCTTCTCCTTCCAGGAACTCCTCAATGACCACCTTGTGACCCGCTTCGCCAAAAACGTTTCGCAGCATCATTTCTTCAAGGGCCTTTTGGGCGTCGCTGGGGGTATGACACACCACAGAACCCTTTCCGGCAGCCAGGCCATCGGCCTTAATAACCACCCGCCCCTCGTGATTCCACAGATATTTTCGAGCGTTGTCCAGTTTGGTAAACACATCGTAGTCCGCCGTTGGGATGTTGTAGCGGCGCATAAAA
Source organism: Calditrichota bacterium (assembly GCA_013151735.1). NCBI lineage: Bacteria > Pseudomonadati > Calditrichota > Calditrichota bacterium. Next base: position 925 of record JAADHR010000002.1, read on the forward strand.
TCCTTGGCAAAGGATTTACTGCCTTCAATAAGTGCCGCCTCCTGTGACGGTCCGAATATCTTGAGCCCCTTCCCCTGGAAAACGTCCACAATTCCATGCACCAATGGCAGTTCTGGTCCGACGACCGTAAAATCGATCTTCTGAGAAAGGGCAAACGTTAACAGCTCCTGAATGTCATTGGCACGGATGGGAACCAGCTCCGCCAGGGTTTCGATGCCGGGGTTTCCGGGTGCACAGTAGATTTTATCCACGTTTTCACTTTGGGCTAACTTCCAAACGAGCGCATGTTCACGCCCACCGCTACCAATGACCAATACGTTCATGTGACTCACCTGTTTTTTAGGTCTTTCATAGTTAAATAAATGGATATACCCTAAAAATAGCCAACGCATCCACAAATTGCAATAGTTTTTTAAAAGAATGTCCCATCCGTTCAAACGGGCATTTTCTATTTCAGCAACAACAGTTTTTTAACTGTTGAAAACCGCCCGGCCTGCAAGTGGTAAAAATACACACCTGTCGGGAAATGGGACGCATTCCACCGAACGGAATGGGTGCCGGCGTCTTCCGTGTCATCGATCAGCGTTTGAATGGCGCGCCCTTCCAAATCGAATATGGAAAGCTTCACGTGAGATTTGCAGGGAATCTCAAACGAAATTCGCGTCACCGGATTAAAGGGATTCGGGTAATTCTGGTAAAGCTGAAATGAGACAGGCTGTGTGTGAAAGGCCGCTTGTTCTACGACTGTGCTAAGCGGATAGGTCAGAACAGTTGACCGGTACCCCACAATCCAGGGCTGGCCCCCGTTGGTCTGAGCCACGGCCTTTAGATCATTCGAATTTTGAACGTCCACGGGATTCCAGGTGTTTCCACCGTCTGATGTTTCAAAAACAGCGCCTCCTTTACCCACAATCCAGCCGTGGCTGGCGTTTTGGAACCGCACTTTGTACAGATAAAGGCTGGTTTTTAAATCGACCGCCGTCCAGGTCGTCCCGCCATCCGTAGAATGCAGAACGGCACTGTTCCCGCCTTTCAGGGCCTTTCCAACCACCCAGCCGTTTTGAGGCGACGCAAAGCAGACGGATTCGAAATCAACTTTGTCCGGGAAGTCGTGTGTGGCCTTCGTCCAGGACATCCCGCCGTCGGCCGTGTAAAGGATCGAAGAATCTCCTCCAACGGCAACACCGTGCGTGTTGTCGGAAAACCAAATGTCGTAGATCGGTTTGTGGATGGAATCTTCAAGAACCACATTCCAATTGGAGCCGCCGTCTTTTGTGTATTCAATGATGTCATGTCCCCTTGAATCCTTTCCGCAGACAAAACCGGTATTTGCATTGAGAAAGAAAATTCCATAATAGGTTGATTTGGCATTGCTCGAAATGCGCAGTCCCTCCCAGGTGTTTCCGCCGTCTTCGGTTCGTGCGATGGATGCGTAGCCGCCGCAGCTCCATCCCAGGTCAGAATTCAAAAAGAAGAGGTCCTGCACGCGGGTGGCGCGATTTTCTTCGGTCACGCAGTGAACGGTCCAGTCTTTGCCGGCGTTGGTGCTTTGAATCATCCCGCCATTCCAGCCGGCCGCTAAAACGGCCTGGGAGTCGGGTGCCGCAATGGCATAATAATTCACGATGTACGGAATTTTATAGGCGGGAGTCCAGGTTTGGGCGTCGTCGTCAGAGAAAGCCAATTCCCCATAATTCCCGACTGCCCAAATACGACCATCGGCAACAGAAATGGCCTTCAGGGTATTTCCTGTAAAAATGGGCATCGATTCGAAGTTTTTCCCGTCAGTCGTTTTCAGAATTAAACTTCCGTAACCGGCACCGCCGCCCACAATGTACCCGGTATTCTCATCGCTAAAGTACATGTCGTATCCATAACAGTAAGTCGGATGGGTCTGGTTCAGAAAGGTCCAGCTTTTTCCGCCGTCGGTTGTTTTCAGGAGCAGGGTGGGCTGTAACCCGGCAGCCATCGAGCCCCATCCTGTGGCATAGGCCACCGTTTTGGACACCATGCAAACCGCTTTAAAGTCATTGCGGCTGTAGGAATGCCCACCAAAATCCAGGGTTCCTTTTGTCCAGGTGTCTCCGCCGTCGGTTGTGGCGGCAAGAAAATATTTCGTCGCCATAACGCCGTTATTGGCATCGTAAAATGAGATCGCGTTAATATCCTCCGTTATTCCGCCCAGATCAGAGGCTTTCACCCAAGTGGAACCGCCATCGGTTGTCCGATAAAACACGCCCTTTAATCCCACCACCCAGCCGTGGGTGGCATCCAGAAAAAATACCTTTGTAAAATCATCTGTATCCGTAAAATTCCCAACGGATGTCCAGGTTTTACCCCCGTCGGTTGTGTGGAGTAATGTTCCGTCGGATCCCGCGATCCATCCGTTTTTTTCGTCAAGAAAAGTAACGGATTTCAGGGTTTTTGTGGTGACCCCTTCAACAGGGGTCCAGGTTGTTCCGCCGTCGGAGGTGCCCAGGATCGTGCCGCTCATTCCAACAACCCACCCCATATCCTTTGTGGCGAAAGAGACTCCGTAAAACCCCTTTTGAAAGGTCGGAGCCACTGCCGATATCCATTGATTTTCCCCAAAAACGATCGTCGCCAACAAAAGAAGGAAACCGATGGATCCCAAAACACTCTTTTTCATAGCTTCTCCTTCATGATCACCCTAAATTTAGATGAATTGAAACGTGAACTCAAATTCATAAAATGATAAAAAATATTCCGCTCTTATCGGGGAACCCCGATTTTTTCACTGTTTTTAATTGAAAAAAGGGGGGAAGGCGTTTGCCTTCCCCTTACAAGTGATTATTTTACAAGTAACATCTTTTTGACCGATTGGAAGTGGTTAACAGAAAGTTTGTAAAAATAGAGTCCGGATGGGTAACTGGCGGCATTCCAGGAAACCCTGTGGGATCCGGCCTTCATTTTCTTTCCGTCAACGAGTGTGGCCACACGCTGTCCAACCGTGTTGTAGATTTCCAATGTAACTTTTCCCGTTTTCTTTAATTGAAAAGCAATACTCGTTCTGGGATTGAACGGATTGGGATAGTTTTGTTCCAAAGCGTAACGCAACGGAATAACGGCATTTACGGTTAGAATGTTGGAAAATTCAAATGTGCCGTCCAGATCCACCTGTTTTAAGCGATAGTAATAGGTGTTTCCATGAGCCGATTCGTCCACGAAAGAGTAAACGTGGGATTTTGAGGTGGTTCCGTTTCCCTTGACGAATCCGATTTTCTGAAAAGCCTTTTTGTCAAGACTTCTCTGAATTTCGAATCCCAGGTTGTTGGTTTCTGAAGCCGTTGTCCAGGAGAGTGTAACGCCTTTTTTACCAACAGAAGCCGTAAAAGACGCCAATTCGACCGGCATGGTCAAACCGGGGGTTGGGTAATCGATCAGGCGAAAATCAGTGGCGCAATTGTTGGTGTCGTACCCGGGAGCAATCCGCTCGATGGATTTTCCCTGATATTTTACCGCACAACAGAAGTGGTCGGCACTGATTCTCGGATCCAGTGTGACAGAACTGGTTGGTTTTCCATCGTATTCGACACCGTCAATCACGGTTTCAAAATCGATTCCGTCCGTGTAATCCACATCGGCACCTGAAGCCAGAATCACTTCATCGCTGGTCAGACTCAGCATGAAATCGGTGTGGCGACCGGTATAAAGATTCACAATATTCGGTACATTCGGATTATCGGGATCGGATGCGTTCTCCGGGTTGTAGAATTCAAAATCCGCATGGGACAGGTCAATACTGGTCGGGACCTGTTCCTTCCAATTTACAGCTGACTGGGCACACACCTTGTATTCTCCGGGTTGAATCGGATAATCCGTTCCATTTCCGGGAAATTGGAAAATGTAGGTCACTTTTGTAATATTTCCGGCGAGCCGGCAAATAATTTTTCCATCGAGATATTCGGTTTGAGTGCCCGCGTTGTAGAGTTCTATATATTGATCCTTGAAAAAATAATGATCATTTTTGGGTCCGCCCACGTACAACTCATTGATTTTGATGTTGCTGTGAGCCACGTAGTCTTCGCGAACGGCTTTCATAATGATTCCGCTGTAACCGGCGGTGAACAACATGGCATTGTTCCGGAAATCCATTCCTTTAATTGTTTGGGTCGCACCCGTTGTGACGGGCGTCCAGGTTGTTCCATCCGTGGTGTAAAAGACAAGCCCTTTATATCCGGCAGCCCATCCTTGTGTCGGGGAAACCATCAGGATCGAATAGAGAGACTTTGTGGTAGGATGTGCTTTTACAACCCACGTTTTTCCGGTATCAGAAGTAGCCAAAATGTACCCTCCGTCGGCCACCGCCCAACCGTGTTGGGAATCGTAAAAATAAAAGGCATTGATAGTCTTTTTGGCACCGATTGAGGTTGCAGACTTGGTCCAGGTGGCCCCGCCGTCGGTTGTGTAGTACAGGGTGGAATCCCTTCCGCCAATGCAGCCGGCTGAATCGTCTGCAAAATAAATGGCATAAATCGTCTTGGCCGGAAGGCCGGCATTTTGGGCACTCCAGGTTGCCCCTCCATCCGTGCTTCGGTAAAGGATTCCGTTGTACCCGCCAATCCAGACGGTTGTGTCGTTAGCGGCAAAAACCGAATACAGTGATTTTGTAATGGCCGTGTCTGCTTGAGAAACCCAGGTTTCTCCGCCATCCAGGGTTTTTCCGATGAGCCCGTTTCGCCCGACGACCCAGCCCGTATCGGCGTTGGCGAAATCGATCGCCTGAAGGCTGCGGGGATCATTGTCTAAAATAAGACTGGTCGGTTCCCAGGAGTAACCCGCGTTCGTGGTTTGGTAGCACATGCCGTAGTAACCAACGGCCAGCCCGTTTGTTTTGGAAGCAAACGCCATGGCGTACAAATTGGGACTATTTTTGGCCAGATAAGTCCAGGTGTCCCCCCCGTCCGTGGATTTTACAATAGAACCATCGTAACCGGAAACCCATAAATTGTCTCCGATTCTTTTAACGGATTTGGCTGTAAATCCGAATCCGTAGGGTTTTAGCGTCCAGGTTGTGCCTCCGTCGT
>JAADHR010000003.1 GCA_013151735.1 Calditrichota bacterium
TGCGGATTCTTCGCTCCCGTTACTGAAGCGTTTGAAGGCTGCCTATTGGAACAAAAAAGAAGGCACCTATTTTTTGCACTGGGTCGTCATCTTGTTGCTGGGATTTCTTGTCTTGTCGATGGATTATGGGTTTTTTAAAACCTGGTCGGTTTTTCGGGATGATAACGACCTTCAGAAATTTGAATTATCGCTGGAGAAACTGCACATTCGTTCCCCGGAAGCGAAAGAAAAAGCCGTCCACCTGGCACAATTGGTACGGGTTCCGGCCAGGCCGTTTATTGTGAGCTTTGTAAAATGGTTTGGTTTTTTGCCGCGTACAAAAGAAGAAGGAAAAGTGCAGGGTTATCGCCCCTTTTTTATGGGAAAACGCGGGAGATTTGCGTCCTTTCCGTTTGTTGCATTTTTCATAAAAGAACCGATTCCAATCATACTCCTGATTCTGGCGGGAAGCATTTTTCTTGTGTTCTATGATTTTCGAAAATTCCTATTTTTGCTGTTGCCCGTTCTTTTTATTTTGAGCATGGACTTGAAAGTCCACCCATGGACCTATCGCTATATTAATTTACTTATTCTTCCTTTTCTTATTCTCATCGCCAGTTCCGTAATCAATCATAAAATAGCTCACCAAAAAAAGATTAAATTCGGCGTGGGTGGCCTGGCTATATGGCTTTTTATTGAATCGCTGGTGATCTTTCCCAATTATCTTGCCTATTTTAATGAATTTATCGGAGGACCGGCAAAGGGACATCACTATCTGGTCAACTCGAATCTGGATTGGGGGCAGGACTTAAGACGTCTCAAAAACTATCTTGCTGAAAATCATATTGCAGAAGTTAATCTCAGCTATTTTGGTTCGGCTGATCCGGATTATTACGGAATCCGTTACAAAAAAATGTTGGGTGTAAACGGACGGGAAACGGGTGAAGAAACCCCGGAAGAACTCCGTAAACTGACCGCTCCCCGCACAGGCACCATCGCGATTAGCGCCACGTGCCTGGAAAATATCGAAGGCTTTTTCCCGGGGACATCTTACCAATGGCTCAAAAAATACAAGCCGGTTGCAACCATTGGGTATTCAATTTTTATTTACACGATTAAAGATTTGCCCAATAAAAAAGAAGGATGACTTAATGAAGTTTGGAAGAATTCTTGCTGTTTTATTCATGATTTTTGCGGGATTTCAGGGTCTTTGGGCACAATATCCCAGCCATACCCGTTATCCCCATTTGGCCATTCAACAATCCTGGGTTGATCCCGATCAGGAGTGTTTAATCCCGATTTTTGCCCGATACGATCTGATCGTTGCCGATCTCACACGGGAGCAAATTCAGGCAATAAAGGCCATCAATCCCAACGCCATTATTCTGCCTTTTGATTCCATTATTTGGGACGGACATCGGGAAGCACCGGTGCCTGATTGGTATGACGACCAGGGGCGGCCGGATGTTGGACCCAATTGTCCGGTTTATCATGGAACAGAGGAAGCCAGCGGGGTGGCATTGGATGGCTTGACGTTCCGGGAATGGAAGGCACGGGCCAGTGTTCGATGGAAAGATAAAGGCTATGATGGCGTGTATCTGGATCATTGGGATGAACCCTGGTGGGGAAATACGTCCCGATACACGGTTCAGGAATATAAGGACGGCATGTCTTATATGGCCAAACGAATCCGGGAATTGTGGCCGGGGGTAGTTATCATTGGAAATCCGGGGCAATCCATTGACTTCAGTTTTGATTTGAACGGATTTATGTGGGAAGATTACCCCGAATTCTCCGGCTCTGTGGAGAGGGAGCTTTCATTTGAAGAGCTCTGGAAAAGCAAGGGCACGATCCCGCGAATGCTCATTATGAATCAACGGGCGCTTCAGTATGTGGAAAATCCGGCTCCCACAGAAAAAAAATCGGGTTTTTGGCAGCGCATGCGCTATACCACGGGGATTGGTTTGTTGAAAGATGATATTTATGTGATGTACAATTACGGGAAGGGCGGGTCTCCTCACTGGGCCGTTCCCTGGTGGTTTGACGAATGGAGTGTCAATTTGGGGCAGCCGGTTGGGGAAATGTATCATTTGTCCGATGGTGTTTTGGCACGAAAATATGAAAATGGAATTGTGCTTGTTAATGCAACGGCACACACGAAAACCGTTAGTAAACAAGATTTAGGAGGGGAGACGTATTACCGCTTTTTCGGGGGCCAACAACCCGACTTTAATACGGGGAAGCCATTTGACCAGGTTACCCTGGTCGGATGGAGCAACAATAACAATGTGGAAGGGGATTGGATGAAGCCCATTGGAGATGCCATTATTCTGGTAAAGTCTCCGCAAAAAATCGTCTCGGATATTCTTTTGGATGACGAAGGAAATGTTCAGAATCCAATACTCATTAATATTCAGGGGAAATTCGAGCAGCAGGGCATGACGTTTAATCCGGATAAGTATCAGTATTGGCCGGATTCCTGGCGGGTGCATGGGCATGGAAGTTGTTATTACGCAGATGCCGGGAACGGAGAGGCTTTCGGCAAATGGACCCCGCGCATTGGAGCGCCGGGCTTTTATGAAATTTACGAGTGGCACCCGGCCGCAAATAATTTTGCTTCGAATGCACCCTACAAAATTCATTTTGCTCAGGGGGATACGCTGATTCTGGTCAATCAACGCAAAAATGGCGGCCAATGGAACAGCCTGGGTATTTACTTTCTTGGGGTGGGGACATCCAATTATGTTCAGGTGTCGAATCAGGCAAACGGAATGATTGTGGCGGACGCCGTGAAATTTGTTTACAGAGGGTCAAGTAAAAAAACAGACTCAACACCTCCGTCACCTCCCAAGAACGTTCGGGTAGGACAAACTAACTAATTTTAAATGGAGAAGAACAGAATGAAAATGGCATTGGTTACCGGTGGCGCCGGATTTTTAGGTTCCAATTTGACTCAGTTCCTTTTGGAAAACGGATACAACGTGGTCGTTTACGATAATTTTTTTAATGGAAAGCGAGAATTTCTGCCTGAAAATGACCCCAATCTGGAAATCGTTGAAGGGGATCTGCGGGAGACCCAGCGTCTTAAAGAAACCATTCAGGAATTTCAACCCCAGACAATTTTTCATTTGGCGGCTCTCCATTTTATCCCCTATTGCAATGCGCATCCGATTGAAACCATTCAGGTCAATGTGGAGGGGACAGAATCCGTCCTGGAAGCGGCTCAAGATGGTCCCGTCGAAAAAGTAATTTACGCGTCCACGGCTGCTGTTTACGGCATATTTGATGATTTTAATCTGGAAGAGCATCGTCCCTGGCCCATGGATATTTACGGTGATACCAAATATTTTGGCGAGCATCTGATGCGTCTGTTTCATGAGAAAACCGGAAAAACCGGCGTTGTGGCCCGCCTGTTTAACCTTTTTGGTCCCAACGAGACCAACCCCCACGTAATTCCCGAAATCCTGGATCAGTTGCGGAAAGGAGACACCGTCCATCTTGGCAATTTGAAACCCAAACGGGATTACATTTATGTGCTGGATGTCGCCAAGGCCTTGTTTCAGATGGATCAGAAATTCTCAAACGGGTTGCACACGTTTAATGTGGGTACCGGACACGAATATTCGGTGGATGAATTGGTTAAAACAGTTGCGGATATTTTGGGCCGGGATGTGACGATTGAAATCGATCCGGCACGCGTTCGGAAGCAGGAACGCCTCCATCTGGTTGCAGGAATTGACAAAATCAAAAAGGAATTGGGCTGGCAACCGGAAGAGGATCTGTTCAACGGATTGAAGAAGTTGATTGAAATCGACTATTCGGATTTATTGGGACATTAGAATGAAAAAACACAAGATTGCCATTGTCTCACCCTATCCGCTGGACCCGGCCAAAACAACCGGAGGAATTCAGGCTGTGGTACAAAATCTGGTTTCCAGCCTGAAAGACGACCCGGAATTGGAAATCCATGTTCTGACGATTGATTATGACCGCGATATCCCCTACAAACCTGTTGAAAATGTGCAGGTTCATTGGCTGCCGGCCAATAAGGCGCGGAACCGTCTGACGCTATTTGCCCCCGAGAAAAAATGGATCAAACAAAAAATTGATGAGCTCCAACCCGATTTGGTTCATGTGCACGGCACGGATATTTACGGATTTGCCACACGAAACCTTGGTTTCCCGACCCTTCTGACCGTGCACGGAATTCTCTCAAAAGAAGCAAAAATCGTCGAAAAGAATTTAAAATGGCGTGCCAGGCTTTTAAACACCGTCAAAAATAAGTTTAATCATTATTTTGAAAATGCCACGCTGAGGGCGGCCAAACACATTATCGTCATTTCTCCTTACGTGGAGCAGCAAATACAGGATCGAACGGCGGCTACCTTTTACCACATTGACAACCCGGTGGATCAACGGTTCTTTGAACTGGACAATCGGGCGAACCCTAAGCAATTTCTTTTTGTGGGAATGATTCGTGCCAGAAAAGGGGTTTTGGGCCTGGCGGAAGCCGTTCAAAAATTGGCTGAGAAACATCCGGATGTGAAATTGCACCTGGTTGGTAAAGTTTTTGAACCGGACTATTTTGATTTGTTGAAAAAGTTTATCTTTGAAAAACACCTTGAGAACAACATTATTTATCGCGGGAGGCTTTCCGACGAGGAGCTGTTCCGCGAATTTGAAAACTGCCAGGCGGTGGTGATGAATTCCATTGAGGAATCGTCTCCGATGGTTATTGAACAGGCCATGGCCGCCGGAAAGGCCGTAGTGGCCACACGCGTGGGAGGAATTCCGTTTTTGGTGGAACACGGAAAATCCGGGCTTTTGGTGGACTACGGAAACCGGGATGAGCTGGCCGAAGCACTTGATTTTATTTACTCAAACCCGGACCGGGCCGGAGAAATGGGGCGGTACGGCAAAAAAATAGCCGAGGCCCGGTTCCGGCAGGAAAGTATTGCGAAAAATACAAAAGATATTTATTTAAAATTAATTCAATCCCGATCTGAATAGGTTTTCCTCAAAAAGCAGATCATCCCCTCTTTGTCTCAATTCTTTTGAAACCAACAATAACAAACATCGGGAAAAGTCCATTGAAAATCGTTTATTTTAATTACCTTTACGATCTTTACGAAGGAGCCATTGGTTCAACCATAAAAGCGGTTGAACTGCTGAATGCTCTGGAAAAACAGGGGCACGAAATCAAACAATATTGGTTGAATGCCAAGCCGGACGAGACCCAATCGGAACAGCAGCTGCCGTCTAAAATCAAAAATAATCTGAAGCGATTTCTGGATCGTTATCTTCACGAGCCCAGCCAAATTCTGAAAAATCTGAAGTACATTGCCAAGGAAATGGCGATCCTCAGACGGGAGAAACCCGATCTGGTGATTTCGCGTCTGGATGTGTATTTATTTTCCACCTGGTTTGTGACGCGCTTTTACCATGTTCCCTGGATGGTCGAAGCCGATTCACCCGAGGTGTACGAATATCGTAAATTCTACACCCACTACAAAAAACTTCCCCTGGTTGATTCTTTGATCGAGCGCTTCAATGTTCGAGCGACCCGAAAAGTCTTTGTGGTGTCCAATTTGATCAAAAAATATTACGTGGATCAGGGAGGTGATCCCCGAAAAATCGTGGTGATCCCAAACGGAGCAGATGAAGAACGGATTATTCCCTTCAAAAAAAACAAGGAATTGCTAAAAAAATATCAGCTTTCAAACGAGATTGTAATTGGATTCATCGGCTCGTTCCATTACTGGCACGGCATCGACAATCTGATGAAAATCATGAAGGAAATTTTGCGGACGGAGACGTCCGTCAAATTTTTGCTGGTGGGCAGCGGGGGGGTCAGAGAAAACGATTTGCATGCCTTTGTGAAGGAAAATGGGTTCCAGAATAACGTCATTTTTACGGGACTCGTACCCCACGAGGACATGGGAAAATATGTGTCCGTCATGGATATTGTGCTGGCACCTTATCCGTACCTGGATTTTTTCTATTTTTCTCCGATGAAACTTTATGAGTACATGGCGGCAGGCAAGGCCGTGGTGGCAAGCAATATCGGGCAGATTGCCGAGGTGATTGAAAATGGCAGGAACGGTCTGTTGTACGAGCCGGATCAGATCGACAAAATGGTTTCGGGGATAAGGGAATTGATTCGCAACAAAGACTTCAGATTGACGCTGGGCCGGAACGCCCGCAAAGACATTGAAACCAAACACAGTTGGACCATGCGGGGAAAAATGTTGTCGAAACTTTGTGAAGAGGTGGTTCAAAATCCATGAAGAAGAAAACGCTCACAATTTTATTTCTGGTGAACGGATTTGGTGTTGGCGGGGCAGAAAAGGCCCTGCTGGAACTCGTAAAACGCATCGACCGAGAGCAATTCCGGGTTCTTGTGGCCAGTGTGGGGCAGGGGGGCGTTCTGGAGCCGGAGTTCCGAAGCGCCAGTGAAGCCTGCTTTGTTTTTGCCAAAAAATTTAGTTTTGATTTTTCCCTTATTCCCAAAGTTGCCGATCTTTTGAAGACGTATCGTGTGGATATTTTGCTGACCACTCTGTTTTATGCCGATGTCATTGGCACCTTTGCGGCCCAAATGGTGGGGACGCCGGTCAAAATGTCCTGGCAGACGGCTCTGGCCATTCCGACCGGAAATGTGGAAGACGACCGGTGGCGCCACATTGTGACCTACCGGACTGCCGCGTCGCAGATGACACACATTGTGGCTGTTTCCCATGAGGTCAGAAATTATTTTGTTCAGAATCGACACATCCCTCCCAAAAAAATTTCCACCATCCATTACGGGGTGGATCTCAATCGATTCCAGAAATCAGGCAAGACCATTCGAACGGAGCTGGGATTATCCGATCACGATCTGATTATTTCTGTGGTCGGGCATTTAAGTGATGTCAAAGGGCACACCTATTTGCTGAAGGCGAGTCCTCCCTTAATTC
>JAADHR010000004.1 GCA_013151735.1 Calditrichota bacterium
CCGGCTCGCCCCGATGTCCAATCACGCACACCCCCTCGCATCGCCGCGTACAAACCTTTCCACACATTTCACCCAGGGGATTATTATCGTAGATCACCTGCAGGGACTCCAGATCGTCCGCTTCTGCAATGGCGCGAATATATTCCGGAATGTGCATGTGATCGGGACAGGCCGACACACAAATACCGCACCCTGCGCAGCGGGAGGCCTCTGAGCGGGCTTCGTCCTCCATGTAGCCCAAAACAACCTCGGCAAAGGACTGAACCCGTTCCTTCGGATCCAATTCCCGCATGGGTACCCGCACCCAATCCAGCAGGTTGTACCCTTTTTCAGATATGTAGCTGAGCTTTTCGCCAAATTCCGGATGCTCGACGCCCGGCAGCAGTAAGAAATCTTCAGGATCATCCGAAATGTGGGTGTATTCTTTGGAGAGGGCCAGAGATCCCGTGGGACACACATCCACACAAAGACCGCACCAACAGCACCGTCCGTAATCGATTCGCGGACGCAGCCCGGAATCACCGGTCTTGGGCTCGATGCCGGGGACCCTTACCATGTCGATAGCCGCATTCTGGCAAATATTGGCGCAATTTCCACATCCGATGCAGGTTTCAATATCATTATAATGAAAACCCCGGTAGCGGTCCGCCGTTTCCTTTGTCTCTTTGGGATAGCGAATCGTATGAGGCTTTTTTCCGAGAAATTTCAGGGCAGAAAAGGGAGATAATACATTTTTAATCGTCGCACTCATTCCATCGTCCTCATTTATCTCTCAATCTCCGGGGGACAGGTACCCAGACTGTTCATAATCATTGAGACATCTGCAATATTCTGTTCGATTAACAAATCTTCCAACAAAGAAACACCATGCACAAAGGCCGGTCCGCGGGCATGAACACGTCTGGGTTTCGTCGATCCGTCGCTGACCACGTAGTAGGCAAATTCGCCTCGAGCCGATTCCGTACGAACGTACGCATCCCCTTTGGGCACCTTCCAGTAGAAGGGATTGGGAATGGGTTCATAAACATCCCCCTCCGGCAGTTTGTCCAGCACCTGACGGACAATGGAAATGGACTGTCCGATTTCAAATCGGCGGATCATGGCCCGGGCGTACACATCCGATTCGGAACGCGTGGGAACAATAAAATCCACTTCGGGATATTTTTCATACGGATCATCTATTCGTATGTCGTAATGGTGACCTGAGGCCCGAAGGGGTGGTCCGACCACTCCCCACTCCAGCGCCTTTTCCGGTTCGATAACGCCGATGCCCTGAGCCCGCTTCAAAAACATGGCATTTTCGAACAGAAGCCGATCGTAGTCGGGCAGCCGGCTCTCGAGGTAATCCATTGTTTTCAACGCTTTATCGCGGAACCCTTTCGGCAAATCCCGGCGGACCCCTCCCGGCCAGATGTACATGTGATACACGCGGCCGCCCGTTAAATCCTCAAATAAATCCAGAATATAATCACGATCCCCGATGGTCCACTGAGGCATGGTGTAAAGCCCGACAGAAGCCGACTGGCCGCCCATCCAGAGCAAATAGGCCTGGATTCGGCTCAATTCCAAAACCATTGTCCGAATCCATTTGGCTCGTTCCGGAATCTCGATACCCGCGAGTTCCTCCACACCGCGGGCAAAATTTTCTTCATTGGGATCCGGTTCCGGGACGCAAATCCGGCAAACGATGGGAAAACATTGAATGTACAACCGCTCTTCCATCAATTTTTCAAATCCCCGATGCAGGTACCCCACATGCGTGGTGGCCTTCTTAATGGTATCGCCCACGATTTTGAGCTCGATCATCATATTGCCGGTAATTCCGGGGTGCTGGGGGCCAAGGAACAGGGTGGTTTCTTTCACGGTTTGAATCATTTTTCTTTCTCCCCGTTTTTGGTGTGAATCACAACCCGGTCTTCCTCGAATCCGACAACCCCATCCTGCCGTTCGTGGTAGGTTTCCGCAATAACCACGCGGGGTACGTAGTGTTCATCCCGGCCCGGACGCCAGTCGTAGGTTTCATTAACGTACTTTCGCGTATTAAAATCGCGGCGCATGGGCGGAATGGCATCCCAGTCCTCCAGTAAAAACGGGGTTTGATTGGGATTTCCCTCAAAATCAATTCCGAACATCTCGTGGATTTCCCTTTCGTAGGTCTGAGCCTGTCTCCAAAGCGGACGAATCGTCACAAATTTTGGATTTTCCCGATCGACCCGAACCTTCACCAAAACAAGCACCTTTTTTGTGTAAGACCAGAAAAAATAAACCAGCTCAAATTGTTTTTCCTCTATCCAATCCACACAGGAAATCAAGGAAAGGTGCTGAAATTGATGATAATATTTCAAATTACTGGCCAAAGAAGGAAGTAAATCTCCCCTCAAAACGACCTCTATTCGCCTTTCACGAATCACACGAACCTTTGCCGAGTGGAATGTGCTTTCGATCGTTCGGGCAATTTCAGTTTCAACGGCATGTGATTTTTCAATATTCATAATTAACAATCCAATTTATTACCAATTATAATCCGGCATCGTCCAATTTTTTATGATTTTTCTTTGATTCGCCCGGTACCATTCCAGGTTGTCCCTGTACTTTTGATAACCATTTGCCCGGCCGTTCTTAATATTCTCCTGAAGGTGAAGCAGGGATTCGATAATGGATTCGGGCCGCGGCATGCATCCGGCAATCCAGGTATCCACAGGAATATATTTATCCAACATTTTAATGGTGTTGTAGGAATCCCAGTACATTCCGCCGTTAATGGGACACGAGCCAAAACCGATGACATATTTTGGATCCTGCATCTGTTCGTAGGTTCGGATAATCCGCTTGAGCGTTTTTACCGTCACGTAGCCTGTCACCAAAATCACGTCAGCCTGGCGGGGTGTGGCCATCATAGTAATGCCAAACCGTTCCACATCGTAACGGGAGGTCATTGTGGGCGGTACTTCGATAGCCCCGCAACCCGTACCATAAGCAATCACCCAGAGGGAATTTTTCCTTGCCCAGTTGGCTACAATCTCCAATCCCTTATCTTCGGGGGAATTTACAGCGTCTAATTTACCGTTCATAATGAATCCGTTTATTCCTTTGCTCTAACCAAAAAATACAATGTCGTTCAGTGTTAGGCGGCCGTTACCAAATCAATAAAACCAGGCCAAGCAGTCCAATCAGGGTCGGCCAGGTCCAAAAAAAGCCGATGGTTTGTTCGGTTCGAAACCGGGGATAAACCAATCCCACAAAAACCGGCCACAAAAAGATTGCAAATGTCTTGACCACTAAAGAAACCAGATTGCCGGCTCCCCCTAAAAACAAATCTGTAAAGAGGGTCAGTTTCGCAAACACAAAAATGGCGTGGCTGGACATCATGGTTCCCAGATATTTCCCCCCAAATTCTGACATGGGGCCGGATGCAATTTCCTGAGGGGCAATGGGCACATCAAAGGGCTGGTGCCCCATCATACCCAACAGGGCAACAAAAGCCGCAATACTGGCCAAGGGGGAATGAATTATGTTCCAATGGCCCCCCGCCTGAGCGTTCACCAATTCCACCAACGAGGTGGTATGATAGTGCATCATCAGGGTAATAACGGCCACAAGAAACGGTAATTCAAACCCAAGCATTTGGGTAAGGCCTCTTGAAACCCCGATAATGCCGTTGGGGTTTGCGCTTTCCCCAACAGCCAGAGCCATTCCAAGGCTGCCGAACACCATCAAATAAATAATGAGAATTAAATCTCCTTGAAAGCTCAAACCGGAAAAAAAAGTGGATCCGGTCAGTACCGGAATAAACAGCAGGGTGGACACCGAACCGGTTACTGCAAAAGCCGGCCCCAGATGAAACATGGTTCCGTGTGAAATGGCTGATTTTTTCTTAAATAGCTTTATGACATCAATAAACTGCTGGTAAACCGGTGGTCCATAGCGATTTTGTACCCTGGCCGTAATTTTTCGGTCAATTCCCATGTACAGGAGCCCGATTGTCCAGGCCATAAAAACAATTACCAGCAATCCCAAAAGTGTGGTCATCTAAAACAACTCCCTTTCAATCCTTCCTAATCTGCCAGATACGGACTCAAGATGAGTACGTGTCACCGTTTTACTCAATTCCGCCGTGCAAAAAAATACGGCCACACCCCGCAAACTAAAAAACAATATGCCGGGCAAAGATGAATAATGTGGCCAAAAATAGAATAACATACAACGCGTACGTCTGACCGTTTCCGGTGTAGACGAACCGTAAATAGTCAAATAGATTTTCCAAATTGGCCGCAAGGCTCGTGTAGAACCGATCGGCACTGTTTTTCAGAATCATCCAGAAGGCGCGTGCAAACGGTTTATAAAAGTCCGTTGCATATTTAAAAGATGCCCCCTCGGGAATCGGCTCACCGGACGTGTGGATATCGTTTTGTGTGGCCTTTTTTGACTTGGACCAGAACCACGTCAGAGCCACGGCTACTCCCAGTAAGACGGTTCCCACGGTAGAAGCCACGGTAAACGGATTGACATGCCCGGTGGGGGCTGTCAAATGATACGTCCCGACGTTTAGGGGGGCCACACCCGGGACAAACGCCATGGCCTTCGAAATCACACTCAGGGCCAATGACGGACGAACCCCGAACAGAACAGTCAAA
Organism: Calditrichota bacterium; assembly: GCA_013151735.1. Classification (NCBI taxonomy): domain Bacteria; kingdom Pseudomonadati; phylum Calditrichota; species Calditrichota bacterium. The sequence goes on from JAADHR010000004.1 coordinate 4,635, forward strand.
CTCAGCAAAATCAACATGGGAATCCGCATCGACCAGGGCACCTCTTTGACATCCTCAAATTGCTCCGGAAGCGGTCCCAGAAAAACAGAGGCGATCAGGCGGTACGCGTAGAGAAAAGCCCCCGTACTGGCGATCATGGCCACAATCAAAAGAAAAACCATCTGGTTGTTGATTAAGGCCTCGTATAAAATCCACTTGGCGGGGAATCCGCTTAAGGGCGGAATACCCGCAAGGGTGATAATACCGAACAACATAATTACAAACGAATAGGGCATTTTTTTGATGAGCCCCCCCAGTTCGTCCATGCGGTGGGTTCCCGTACGGTAGAAGACGGCACCCATTACCAGAAAAAGCATCCCCTTAAAAATGGCATGGTTCAGGGCCTGAAAAAATGCACCGGCCACCCCCAGCGTAGACGCCACTCCCAAACCCAAAATAATGTACCCCACCTGTCCCACACTGGAATAGGCAAGCAGTTTTTTACCATCCTCCTGGACGACGGCAATGATTGTGGCAACAAAGGCCGTAACGGCGCCAAACCAGGCAATAACATAGTGAAATGTGGGCGTTCCCAGCACACTGCCGAATCCCTGCATCAGCTTTCCACCCGCCAAAACGAACAGAAGAATCACAAAACCGTATGCCCCCATTTTACTCAGGGCGCCGGAAAACAGTGCTGTAAAGGGTGCCGGTGAGGCTTCATACGCATCCGGTGCCCAGGTGTGCAGCGGGATAACCGCTGCCTTAACCCCGAAGCCAATGGAAAACAGCGTGAACACCATGAACAAATTGGCCGTGCTCAAGGCGGGCAGATCAGCGGCAATCGTCGAAAAATCCAGTACGCCAAATTTGGAATAGAGAAAAACAATCGCCAGGAGCATGGAATAGGCGCCAATGACACTCATCACAAAGTATTTGAGTCCCGCCTTCTGAGCTTCATACCGATAGTAAATGACATTTAAAAAGGAGGACCAGGTCATAATTTCCCAAAAGAAGAAGAGCGAGAGGAAATCTGCCGAAAAAAGGATCCCCATCATCGAAGCGACGGTCATGACAAAGGCAAAATAAAAATAATCCTGCCGTTCGTGATTCCACAGATACGTAAATGTAAACGGGACAATCAGGAAAGCCAGCCCCATAACAATACTACCAAAAAACCATGACAACATGTTGGTATGCCAGGTCAGGTGAAATCCCATCAGCGACCACGAGAACGAGGAGGTTTTTCCGTAAAGTCCCAGAAAAACAATAGATGCCCAGGTCATTCCCGCAAAAATAACACCGTTCCGAAGGGTCTTGGAAACCCTTCCCAAAGCAGGCAGTACAATTGCGGTTGAAAATAAAATCAGCAAAATTTCGACGATCGGATTCATGACTAAAATTTATCCCGGTTCTTAGAACGTTCCTAACACACTGTGAATATAGAATTGTTTGTCGAATAATTCCCGTGCAGCCGGATGCAACAAAGCCATCACCCAATTGGGATACAGTCCGATTACAATGGCCGCGATAACCAGAACTCCCATTGAAATTAAACCCGACAGGGGCAGTTGTTCCGCCTGAATATTTTGTCCGGCAGGTTTAAAGAAAAGTCTGCCAACCACGCGAAGGTAGTAAACCGCCTCAATAACGCTGCCCAACAAAATAAGGGCGGCAATGAGCATGTAATGGGCCTTGACCGTCTCGGAAATGATCAGGAATTTGCTCCAAAATCCATTCAGGGGGGGCAGCCCGATAATTCCAAAAGCACCGACACTGAATGCCAGAGCCGTGAGCGGAGTCTTTCGCCCCATGCCGTCCATATCTTCAATATTCTTACTGCCCGAATGGTACACCAGATACCCGGCTGCAAGAAAGAGAAGCGCTTTCAGAATGGCGTGATTCAGGATCTGAAAAAGTCCCGCCACAATTCCACCTAACGTTCCCAGACCCAACGCGACTAAAATCATTCCCATCTGGCCGATGCTTGAGAACGCCAGCATTCGCTTCACCTGTTTCTGACGCAGGGCAGACATTTCTGCAATCAGCAGTGTAATGATTCCCATTATGACAAGAAAATAGAACAAGCTGTGAAAATCAAATATCGTGTAGATCATGCGGGCGAGGGCATACACGGCCCCCTTTACAACAATTGCCCCGAAGATAGCCCCAATGGGAGAAGGCGCCATCGAATAGGCATCGGGAGCCCACCCGTTCAGAGGAAACATCTCCGATTCAATCCCCAAACCGACCACCATTAGAATAACGGCCATTACCGCCAGTTTGGGATCCATGGTGGGCATTTTGGCCGCAATATCCGCCATGTTCAGGGTCCCGGTTCCCACGTAAATCAATAAAATACCCAACAAAACAAAATTGGACCCCAAGGAACCAATCATCAAATATTTAAATGCCGCTTCCGACCCATCCCTGTCGCGAATGAAACCCGTCAGCGCATAGGCTGAAATACTGGTGATCTCCATAAAAACAAACATATTGAAAATATCGCCCGTAAGAACCATTCCAAGAGATCCGGTGACCAGCATTAAACAAAGCATGCAGTATTTTTCTTTTGGCTCCACCTTGATATACCAGATGGAATAAATGGCCACCAAAAAGGCCACACTGGTAATGATCAGGGCCAGAAAAATTCCCAGAGGGCCAATGGTTAAATTGATACCGACGGGCGGCTTCCACCCTGCAATGACCACAATAATAGGCTTTTTGAGGGCTTTGGGGATCAGGGAAATCACCAGGTAAAGATTAAACCCAAGGGTTAAAAGGGGCAAGGCTTCTGCGGCGCCTTTCCAAAATTTTTGGGCAACAGGAATTAAAAATGCTGTGAACAAGGGCAATGCAATTAATAGTACAGGATCCACCGTTTCACCTATTCGTCTATTTTCTTTTTAGCCGTGCCTAAACCGATGTCAAACCGGAAATCTCTAAAAATCCACTCACTCCAGACCGAACAACTCACCATTTCAATTGTCGGATTTTGTTAATATTGAGTGTCTTATGATGATCGTACAATCGAATAACAATTGAAAGAGCCATAGCCGTGACCGCCAGACCAATCACGATGGCCGTTAGCACCAGTGCCTGGGGCACGGGATCGACCATTTGTGACGCCTTCATGGACATATTTGAAAAAATCGGAGCGGTCTTTCCATGGATATAACCAATTGAAATCAGAAGAATATTTACCCCGGTTTCAATTATGCTCAATCCAAGAACGATCTTAATCAAATTCTTTTTCGTCAGAACGGCGTACGCTCCAATCAAAATAAGTGAAATTGACGCCATATAATAAATCATGCCAAAAAATCCTTTGTCTTTTTACAGGATATCCTGCACGTTAACGAATGGTTTCCATCATATTATCGATCACACCGGTTAATTCAGAACCAACCTTCAGACCGATGGCAATGTAAATTAAGGGAATGACGCCCGCACTGAAAATCGTGTTGGGAACACCGGGCGGCAAAAAATTGTACAAAAAGCTCTGTCCGTAGATTAACCCCAGAAGCCCGATACTCACAAATATCATTCCGGCAAGGGATTCCGTAATGCTCAATCCCCAGTGACTTACATCGTAGCTCCGGTAGGCCATGTACATCAGCAGAAATCCGGTGGCAATAATCACCCCTCCCGGAAATCCGCCCCCCGGTGTCAGATGTCCGTGCACAAAAACATAGGCACCCAGCAAAACAATCAGCGGAAACAGGATTCGTGCCCCGACCCTCACAACGGGGCTGGCCTCTGTCCGCGGACGGCGTTTGCCCCGCTTGTCATAGAGCATCGCCCCCAGACCCGTTGCAGCCAGGAATAAAACCGTCACTTCTCCCAGCGTATCAAATCCCCTGAAATTGACAACAATGGCCGTTACAATATTAACAGAACCCGTTTTGGGAACGCCCTCCGTAAGATAAACCTTCGCCACATCCGGATTCATCCGATCCTGGCCGAAGGGAATGGCGGACATGGTTACAATGAGATAATAACCAATCACGGCCAGCGCTAAAATGCTTAAGGTTTTTCTCATTCTTCGTACCTTTTGGTTTTACGAACCGTAATAATAAAAATAACCGTTGTTAAGCCGACTCCAACGGCGGCTTCGGTCATTGCAACGTCGGGTGCCTGAAGCAGATAAAAATAGACCGACGCAATCAGACTAATGACCGAGCTGGCCACAATCGCCGCCACCAAATCCCTGAAATAAACCGTTAAAATGGCGGCGCCAATAATTACAACCGTTAATACAACCAATAAAGCTGTTGCCATTTATTCGTCCTCAATTCCACCGTGTTCGGAAACTTCTTTATAGTGATCCGTAACGCTTTTTCCCCACAGTTTTACACCGCTCTTGTAGCTTCCCCGGCCAAGCGCATGGCTTGAAATCGGAGATGCCAGAAGAATAAAAAATGCAATAATAATGGTTTTAAAAATCCATTGCGGATGAATAATCCCCACACCGACAATCGTAAAAAACGATCCCAGTGTGGTTGCCTTTGTACCCGCTTGCAGGCGGTTGTAGACATCGGGAAAACGAAGAATACCAAGCCCCCCCAAAAATAAAAAAATAACGCCGATGGTGGTTACGATATGTCCGATAACAGTCAGCATTAGAGCCCCCCTTCCAGGTATCGGGCAATCGTCAAAACGCCCACAAAACTTAAGACGGCATAAACCAAGGCTACATCGATGTAAATGTAGCGATCAAAGTACAATCCCAAAAGAACCAGAAGAGACGTTGTGATTGTGGTCATGGCATCGGCAGCCACCAGGCGGTCCGATGTGGTTGGGCCCTTAATCACACGCAGGCTGGTTACCACCAATGCAAGGCCAATGACTGCAAAATAAAAAATCATCACTCGTATATCTCCTTTAAGTATTTTTCAAATTTTCCGGCAATGATTTCGCGGGCCTTTTCTTTGTCGTCCGTTTTGACATCAATCCAGTGGATAAAATATCGGTCTCCAATAATGTCCATGGTCAATGTGCCGGGAGTTAACGTAATCGAATTGGCCAGAGCCAATTTCCCAACCTCGGATGTGAGGGTGGTCTTGAACTCAACAATCCCCGGATTAATGGGCATTTTAGGACTGAGCACACGATAGGCCACATCCAGATTGGCCTTAATCATTTCCCAGAAGAAAACAAAAAAATAAATGAAAAGTGTAAATACACGCTTGGGGGCTAAATTACGCAGACCGGTTGAATTAAAATGGGGTGCATAAAAGTAGGCAGATATGAAAGAAAACGTAAATCCGACAATTAGTTCTTGCGGATTTAATGAGCTTGTAAAAGCAATCCAGATTCCGAAAAACGCAATAAGGCTGAATAAAAATTGATTGAATCTTCCGGCCATTTTTCCAGTATCCTATCTCTTTGAGAATGAGTATGATATCTCAACCACACGCACCTTATCCTGACCCGGAAGAAATTCTTCAGGTAAATCGGCCTTATTTTGAATCTATTTAAAGTATCTTTATACATTTCCGAGATCAGGTTCATTCGTTTTGTCGGCTTATTCCGACGAACGCTTTCTTTATTTAACCGTTACAAAACGAGCAACCATCACCTGTATTTTCCAGATCTGCCCATTTTGTAACTATAGTGTATTGTGCATTGAATCTATAGTTTCTACTATAGCTTTTTTCGGCATATAAGCTAATTGTTGGAAGAATTAAAGTCAAGACTTTTTTTAATTTTTTTGGGAGAATAAAAAATATTTCCCTTTAAATAGGCACCTATTGGTCCTATTAAATTGGGTGTCTATTCGGAGATAAAAAAAAGCCCCCGGCTCTCGCCGAAGGCCCCTTGGGAGGAAGAAATATGAAGAAATAAACGGGAACAAAAATATGTTTTGAATTTTCTACTAATATTTCGGCATCATTTTCAAAAACTTTAGACTTATTTTACATAAATCGATAACCGACTCCGTGGATTGTTTCAATATATTTTGAAGGATATTTTACCTCCCCCAATTTTTCACGCAGGCGCTTAATATGAACGTCCACCGTACGGTTTGTGACATAGATTTTATGCCCCCAAACCTTTTCCAGAATTTCCTGGCGCGAAAACACATTTTCTCGTCGCGACGCCAAAAGATAGAGCAGTTTGAATTGAATATAGGTTAAGTCGATGGGGTGCCCGGCCTTTTTCACGCGATGTTCATCCAGATCAATTTCAATATCCCGCACCTTAATGCGGTTTTGTGTAAGACGGATACGCCGGTACAGCGCTTTTACCCGGGCCAGCATTTCCCGCATGCCAAACGGATAATTGATAAAATCATCGGCCCCCAATTCCAACCCCTTGACTCGGTCATTCTCATCCGCATCATAAGCACTTAAAACAATGCCTATTCGGCGGGTCAACTGATCATTCTTCAATTCGCGGCATATTTCCCACCCGGAAATCTCAGGAAGATTGGCGTCCAAAAAGAGAATAATGGGCGGATCTTCATTCAAATGAGAAATAACCCCCCTGCCGTCCTTGGCTTCTGCAATACTAAAACCTGATTCGCGAAGTGTTTTTACAATTTTTTTTCTGAGAATCTCATTCTCAACTGCCACTAAAATTTTGTCTTCTCCCATAGGTCTTGTCCTTTTTTCAGTGTTTTGAGGTCTGCTCTCTATTTTGATTTCCTTAGTCAAAGGGAAATGGTGTCACTTTGTTCGCGAATCATTCAGTTACACTTCTTTATTTAGCAAGCAATATGCCATGATTTTGAAATCGGCCCTAATAAATCCCAACTTTTTTTATCCCAATACTTATGTGACGTTTATCTTATTGTTATTGCAATTGTTACAATCGGAATTATTTTTTATTTTTTTCATCTTGAAACAATTCTTTGCTCTGTTCTTAAAAAATAGTCCCCTTTCTTGTTTCATAATGGCACATTTCTGATCAAAAATATGACAAAAAATTAACCAAATGCCCAATTCTTGACCAGCTGACACAGAGCAAACAAGCTATTTTTCCAAAAAGATTGTCTTCCTCACAAAAAGCCAGGTGAACCATACATATTAATTGAATAATGCAGGTGACTTCCCGACTTGATTTCAACGGGATCGATTCGTATATTGAAAGAGTGGTCTACTGGCTTTTTTGTGGGAAAAATGACTTTTTTAAATAAGACAGAGCTTCTTTTTGACCGATTGCTTGACTTGGGTAAAAAGGCTATATATTGTTTGTTATGGGCTTGGT
>JAADHR010000005.1 GCA_013151735.1 Calditrichota bacterium
AACGACCGGCTTTAAAAAAACAAAACCTTGCGAAGGGTTCAAACCTTCGCAAGGTTCTTCATGCAAAAGTAAACTGTCGTTTCAAAAGCGCCTTTTTTTATTCGTACCGCAGAGCCTCAATGGGACTGAGTTTGGCGGCTTTATATGCCGGATAAATCCCAAAAAATATCCCAACGGTGGATGTAAAACCAATCCCCAGAAGAATGGCCCAAACGGAAATGGTTGCAGGCAGGGGCGTTACGGATCGAATGAGAATACCAATCAGAAAGCCCAGAAGCATTCCAAACAAGCCCCCGACAAAACTGATCAACAGCGATTCGATGAGGAACTGGAACAGAATGTCCCGGCGCTTGGCACCAATGGCTTTGCGAATGCCGATTTCACGCGTCCGCTCCGTGACCGAAACCAACATAATATTCATAATGCCAATGCCACCCACAATCAACGAAATAGCCGCGACACCCACCGCCAGCAGGTAGAGTCCGGTGGTAAGATTCCTGTAAACCCGTGTAATCATATCCTGTTGATTAATGGCAAAATCATCCGGTTTTGTGGGGGGCACATGGCGCGCCCACCGCAGAATCCAGCGAAGTTCATCCTTCACCTGGTCCATATATTTGGGGTTAATCATCCGAACACGAATCGTAATTGAACGCCGGAAACCGAACACCTTCCGAAAGGTTCCAAATGGAATATAGACCCGCACATCCAGATTCTGTCCGAAAAGTTTGCCCCTTTTCTTGGCCACCCCAACGACCCGAAAATTGAATCCCCGGATGTTAATCCTCCGATTGATGGGATCTATATCCCCGAAAAGTTTCTGGGCCACATCCCAGCCAATAATGGCAACAAAGGTTCGGTGTCTGACATCAGAGGGAATCAGAAACCGCCCGACTTCCAGGTCGATATTGGCTGTTTGCGGATATTGATCATTTGTACCGATAATCCGTACATTCTTCACCGTTTTATCGCGATACCGCGCAGCACCCACGGTGCCGTTTTCGTAAGAAACGGCATCAATGAGCGTGGCTTTTTCTTCAATGGCTTTTACTTCCTTCATGCCAATATTTTTGCGATTCCGGTACTTAAACCAGTCCATTCCGGCAAACCAGGGATATTTCTGCACAAAAAGCACGTTGGAGCCCAGTGAAGAAATCTCCGACATCATGGCCTTGTCCAGCCCGTTAATCACGGTAAAGATCACAATAATCGTCATCACCCCAATAATGACTCCGAGGGTGGTTAAAAAGGCGCGGAGCTTATGAACCACCAGAGCCCGAACGCCCATAACCAGGTTTTCCCACATTTCCAGCAGGTAGCGCATAAAAGGGATTCCTTACGGCTGAGAATTTTGGTTATTTGCCGTCACACGCCGCGATTCTTCCGGGATCACTTCATCCGTTTCGATCAGTCCGTCCCGAAGATGAACGATCCGCCGGCTGTGTTCGGCGATGTAGCGTTCGTGGGTAACCAGAATGATGGTATTCCCCTGTTCATACAATTCCTCGAAAATGGCCATAATTTCCTCGCCGGTGGTGGTATCCAGATTTCCCGTGGGTTCATCCGCCAAAATAATGGAGGGATTATTTACAAGGGCCCGGGCAATAGCCACCCGCTGACGCTGGCCGCCCGAGAGTTCGTTGGGCCGATGGTGAATGCGATCACCCAAACCCACGCGTTCCAGGGCTTCTATGGCCTTTTTTCGCCGTTCTTTTGTGGGAACACCGCGATAAATAAGAGGGAGTTCCACATTATGAAGGGCATCAGCCCGCGGCAAAAGGTTGAACGTTTGAAACACAAATCCGATTTTCTGATTGCGGATTTCAGCCAATTGGTCATCATCGAAACCGCTGACATTTTTGCCTTCAAAAAAATAATCACCCGCAGAAGGCGTATCCAGGCAGCCGATAATGTTCATTAATGTTGATTTTCCGGATCCCGACGGGCCCATAATGGCGAGATATTCGTTGGGTTCAACATTCAGGTTAATTCCCCGCAGGGCCTTTACAACCACCGCTCCCAGATTGTATTCCTTTTCTAACGAACGTACTTCAATAACCATGCTTCATCTCCGTAACGATAGTAAAGATAATTCCGATTCATCCTAACACACCGGGTCGTTCCACTACGGTCAGGCGGATGTGACACCTTGTTAAGCCCAACAGCGCAAATTTAAGGAACATAAAAAACAAATTCTGGTTTCGTCGCGGTATCAGGAAAATCCCGTTTGTGCCCACCCGGACGGCCTTCTTTTATTTATTCTTAAATTTCCGGGCCTTCTCAATTTTCACGGGTTTCCCGTCGCGCAGTTCCTTGCTCAGCGCACGAAAACTGCCAACCACGATGGATTCCCCTTCTTTTACGCCCTTTACAATTTCAATATCCGTGTCCGAAGAAATGCCGGTCTTGACCGGGCGGATGTGCGCAACCCCGTTTTTCACCACAAAAACAACCTCTTTGACCTTGTCTTCCGGCTTCAGTCGTCCCTCAGCTTCTTCCAGGGAATCCTTTTTCACTTCCTTCTTTAAGGACGGAATTTGAGAAATATCCCGCACCGTTACCGCCTGAATGGGAACCACCAGAACATTTTTGTGTGTTTCCGTCTCAATGTCAACCGTTGCCGACATCCCCGGCCGAAGCTTCGGAATGGTGTCCAACACACTGATTTTCACCTGAAAATTGGTCACCTCTTCCTGGGTTCCCCTTCCTCTCACAATGGCCGTATGAGCGATTTCGGACACAATGCCGGTGAAGGTTGTGTCCGGGAAGGCATCGATGCTGATGCGGGCCGTGTCGCCGGGCATGACATCCACCACATCATTTTCATCAATCTCCGATTGGACTTCCATTTTGGACAGATCGGCCACCTGAAGAATGACATCTTCCTGAAACTGGGAACCAAGGGCAATTTCGCCTACCTCCTTATTTCGCTGAATGACCACGCCGTCGATTGGGGAGCGAATGGTCGTTTTGCTCAAATCATCCTCGGCTTGCTGAAGCTGCGCTTTTGCCTGAATGACACGGTCCTTTGCGGCGTCAAAAGTGGAGCGCTGCACTTCATATTGGGTCTTTGCCTGATCCAGCTGCTCTTCTGACGCCAACCCCTGCTTAAACAACTTCTGCGTGCGATTCAAAGCACGCCTGGCATTTTTCAAAGAGGCTTCGGCCTGTCGTAACGAGGCTCTGGCCGAACTCAAAACGGCCTTCGCCTGAGTCACAGCCGCCTCGTAACGCCTGCGGTCCAGCTGTACCAGAATTTGCCCCTGGCGAACCCGGTCCCCCTCATCGACCCTTAATTGAATAATTCGGGCCGCTACATTGGCGCTGATCTTGACATTCACTTCAGGCTGAATCTTTCCCGTGCCGGAAACAACGTGTGTCACCGTGCCCCGTTTGACCTTCTCCACCTGTACGGGCACCTCATTTTCGGAGCTTTTTCTAATATTCACATAAACCAGGATGATCAGAAACAGAACCACTCCGCTTACAATTAAAATCTTCTTCCATTTGGCCATTCGTTTTCTCCCGGACTATTTTTGCACTAACTTGCTAATTTTCTGCTCCAGAGATCCCATCGAGTTGTACATTTGCGCCAGGGCAATAAGATTGTCATATTTTGTACTGACCAATGTTGCGCGGCTTCGGGTTAAAGAAACCTGAGCATCCACCACCTCCAAAAGCGTCCCCGATCCAACCTTGTACCGCTCCTGCGCCAGTCGAAGGTCTTCTTCCGCTGCTTTCAGATTTTCTTTGTTGATTTCGTAAATTTCCCGATACGCTTGCAAATTCATAAATGCCTGTTCCACACTCTGAAGCAGCGCCCGCTGCTGATTGGACAGATTTTCCTTGGCAATCAGGTAATTCAGATTTTGCCGGGAAATATTGGCTTCTCTCTGAAATCCGTTAAAGAAATTCCAATTGACACTTAACGAAACACTGATTCCGTAATTCTTGTCCCATTTGGAATAAACCCGATCCAGAAGGGTGTTGAACCGGCTGTAACTGGCCCGGGCGGAAATTTGCGGAAGATAATCCCCTTTTGCCACTTTGATTGCAAATTTGTTGGATACAATCTGTTCCTTCAGCGACCTTAATCCCGGATTATTCGACAGCGCGATCCGCTTGGCCTCTTCTACCGTTCCGGTAAAGGGAATCCATTCGATATCCTTTTGAACGATCTGCAGGGGTGAGGCCGGATTTCTGCCCAAAACCACATTCAGGTTGGATTTTGCAATAAGCACTTGTTTTTTCTGGTTGATCAAATTCATCTTGGCCTGCCCAAGAGTCACCTTTGCCTTATACACATCGACCTGTGCAACCGCGCCCACTTCGTACATGCTTTGCGTCTTTCGAAATTGCTCCTCCGACGATTTTACCGCCTTTTCGTAAACATCCTGCAATTGAAGGGCCTTTAACAATTCAAAGTATCGCTGGGTAACCTGAAGGATGATCGCTTGCCGGGTCGATTTGTAGCTCCATTCGGCAGAACGATAGGAGGCATTGGCTTCCCGGATGCGATTCCACCATTTCCCCCCGTCATAAATCGTTTGACTCAACGAAACACCCAAATTGTGAGAGTTTCTGGAATAACCCGACTGAACAATTTCCCGCTGTGCATAGGTCACTTGTTTGGTGACGGGATCGATGCCGATCGGAACATCCTGCAAAAATGTTCGTGGCGCTTGTTCCGAATGGGACGAAGACGCACTTCCGGAAATATAGGGCAGGATTGTGGACCGCGCCGAAATAATGCCGCTTCCGGCTACATCGATTTGACGATAGGCATTTCTGACTTCCGGATTGTGCTTCAGTGCCGTCTGTATGCACTCTCCCAGCATCAGGGGTTTCGGTTGGGCCATCCCCAACGCTGAGAATGCCGTAATGAACACAAGCAGCCACAAACTTACTGAAAACGACTTCATAAATCCTCCTTTACTCATCATCAGGCGCCCATTCCGGGTGTCTTAATCACCGATTGAAATAAAACAGAAACAATGATCCAAAGGATGTACAATCCGAAAATAATCGTTGCCGATTTTTTCGAATCAAATTTATAAATCACGGTAAATCCAATCACGGCAAGAATCAGTTGCCAGATCACAAAAACATCCAGTTTCCCAAAAATCTTGTAGAGAAGCGAGCCTTTGGCGTCAGTCGAGAGAAAAGCAGCCAGACTGGTTTGAACCATCATCGTTTTTTTGGCAAACATAATCGGCGCCCGGACAGCCAGACCAACAATTCCAACCGCCAGAGAGGTGTAAGCCCAGAGAGACAGCACTTTCACGTACGAAGCGTTTCCTCCCATAAACACGGTTCCCACAAGATAAAAGAAGAATGCAACCACAAATTCAACGATAAATGTACCGATCAAAACAAATACCGGCGTTGTAAACTGTTGAATTTTCCAGGCCTTCTGGAGAATTTCTTCCGCCTGATCCCGGGAAATACCCCGAAGGTCCATCAGGCGTTCAATCTGAAATTGCTGCATAATGGGCATCATAAAAATCATCACGACGGCACTGATAACAGCCAGTGTCAGCATTGGAAGAAGCCAGTCCGGCTTTTGATCGATGCTTTCAAAGGAACGCTGCGGATTCATGTACAAATCAAACCACTTCTGAAAAAAACTGCCGCCTTCTTCCGCAGTTGCGGGTTTTCCTTCAACATAAGATTGTTCATCCATTTTCTTCCTCCTTTAATTGACCCCAGGTCTTTTACTTCATTATGAACTGTACGGCCTCTGAACCGCCGTTTTCTTAACGGCACGTCATAGATTATTGACGGATATTTTTTAAAATTGTTTCTAAAAATTTATCCCGACACCCGAAACCGGGTCCTTGCTCTTTTCAGGCACGCTTTTTCAATTCATCACCCGAATGAATTACGGTGACGGCACAAAAAAACCGTCTGTTTTTTCCAATTACCCCGAACAATCATTGCAATTTTTTGGGATGAAGATGTTTGTAAAACGTGCAACGTTAGAGAATGTAATTGAAATAAAACCGATTCGTGCAAGTCGTGGGCAAAAACTCTTCGGAGCAAATTCATTTATTTTTGGCCAGGTTTGAAAGCCGGTCATTTTACCTTTTTCTTTTCCGACCGGAGGGCGTTATCCCCCTGCAAATACCGATCCTTG
>JAADHR010000006.1 GCA_013151735.1 Calditrichota bacterium
GAATCATTTTTTTCTCCTTTCTTTCCAATTGATCCATTTTTGAACATCCGGGCGGTAAACAGTGATCAGAACCGCCCAATGATTGCTATTATTATACGCCCAAACCGTGTGAATCGGTTCGTTATTTCTGCTTAAACCGAATATCAAACAGCTTGGAAACGGTTTGTCATTCGGGTAGTCTTCAATGATTTCACCGTGCAGCACGCTGTAAAAAATCTCGCTGAATTGAAAGCCGTCATTTTCTGCTTCCTCTACCGCATGGTCAGAAATTCGGATATTATGGTTTTTAATGGCCTGAATGATGGCGTTTAAATTCATTGTATTCTTTTTATTTCATCGTAGGGAGCGATTCGTGAATCGGCCCTACACATCGCTCCCGTCCTTTTCTGTCGCTAATTTGACGGCCGTGACAATTTTCTGGTATCCGGTGCACCGGCACAGATTCCCCGACAGTCCGTCTTTGATTTCTTCGTCGGAGGGGTGCGGATTCCGGTTCAACAACGCCCGGCCCGCAACAATAAATCCGGGCGTGCAAAAGCCGCATTGGACGGCACCGGTCTGGATAAAGGCCTCCTGAAGCGGGTCGAGATGACCGTCTTTCGAAAGACCCTCCAGAGTGGTGACTTCACTTCCGTCGGCCTGGCAGGCCAGCACCATGCAAGAATTGACGACCTTCCCGTTAAAGATCACCGAGCACGCCCCGCATTCCCCTTTGGAGCAGCCCTCCTTCACGCTGAGGAGCCCCAAGTCTTCCCGGAGCACGTCCAGCAGGCGTTTGGCGCCGGGAACCTTCAATGTTACCTTTTCTCCGTTAACCGTAAATTTCAAATCAATCATAATTCCAATCCGTTTGAAATGTTTCTATTTTTACAAAGCGGTCTTGGTTTCATTTTCCCGAAGTGCCCGCCACACCCGTTCGGGTTTCAGCGGCAGTTCGTTTATCCGGATTCCAACAGCGTCTGCAACCGCGTTGGCAATAGCCGGTGCGATGCCCATTAACGGCTGTTCGGCAAACCCTTTGGCTCCGTTCGGGCCGTTGGGGTAAGGAGCCTCCACAATAATCGGATCGATCTCAGGCGCCTCTTTGATAGTCGGGATGATGTACGTGGAAAAATGGGGATTTTGAATGACCCCGTCTTTTGTCACAATTTCCTCCGTCAGGGCATAGCCCATGCCCTGAACCGTGCCGCCCTCAATTTGTCCGGTAACGAGCTGGGGGTTAATGGCCTTGCCCACATCGTGAGCAGCCGTAATACGCACCACCCGCACGGCACCGGTTTCCGTGTCTACCTCCACTTCAGCCACGTTGGTAGCGTAGGCAAAAGTCACGTAGGCGTTGCCCTGACCGGTCTCATCATCCCAGGAGACCTCCGGCGAGCGGAAAAACCCGGCAGCCGCCATGTTTTCCCGGCGGCGGAAGCATTCGGCAATCACGTCCCGCATCGGAATTCTTTTCTCCGAGTGCGCTGCGTCAAATGCCCAGCCGTCTTTAAGACGAATCGAATCGGGTGCCAGGCCAAGTAAGTCAGCTGCGGCCTGTTTAAGCGGTTTTCGCAGCTGGGCGCAGGCGTCTTTCAAGGCATTTCCGGACATCGTGGTGGCGCGTGAGGCCACCGTCGGGCCGGAATCAGGGATACGGCTGGTGTCGGTTTCCAGAATGTACACCGATTCCACCGGCAGGCCCAGCTCGTCCGCGACGATTTGCGTGAGCACGGTGGCCATGCCCTGTCCCATTTCGGTGGTGCCCACGGCGAACTGGACGGAGCTGTCTGCCAAAATCTGGACGTACGCCCCGGTGCGCGCCAGATGCACCCCGCCGGCACCCAATCCTACGCCGTAGTAGACCGTGGAAAGACCAATCCCTTTTCGAATAGGGGATCGGGTGTCTTTCGGCTGTTTTTTCTTTTCAAAATAATTGGACTTGTCAAGCGCTTTATGGAACGCCTCAATATTGCCCACACTGAAGGACAATTTCTGACCGGTGATGGTTTCGTCGTTCAAGCGAAGAAGGTTTTTCTCCCGAATTTCCGCCGGATCCAGTCCCAGTGCCCGCGCCAATTCGTCCATTTGCGATTCCGCTGCAAACAAAATCTGGGGAGAACCAAATCCCCGAAACGCTCCGGCAGGCACCTTGTTGGTGGCCACGGCGTAAGAGTCGACCTTCACATTGGGGATTCGGTACGGGCCGCCGGCGTGCACCGTGCCCCGCCACAACACAACGGGACTCAGCGTGGCATACGCCCCCGAATCCAGAATGTACTCTACCTCAATGGCCTGGAGCGTGCCGTCCTTTTTCGCACCCGATTTGTAACGGATAATACCCGGATGACGCTTGCTCATGGAAATGATGTCCTCGTCCCGGCTGTAAATCAGCTTTACGGGACGGCCGGTTTTTTGAGCCAGAATGGCCGCCTGCACACCGACCAGCGTAGGGACATCCTCCTTTCCGCCAAAGGCCCCACCTGTGGCGGTTTGAATGACCCGCACCTGACTGAGCGGAAGTCCCAGCACCGTAGCGACACCTTCCTGCACGTAAAACGGGCATTGCATGGAACCGTACACCTCCATCAGGCCGTTGGGCCGGGGAACGGCCACCATGCCCTGCGGTTCCAGGTAGGCGTGCTCCTGGTAAGGAGTACGGTACGTATTTTCGATAATAATGTCCGAGCGGGCAAAGCCCTCTTCAACATTCCCGCGCCGAACCTTTAAATGCTTGTAAATATTGTTGGTTCCGAAAAGGTGAATTTCCGAATGTCCGCGCGCTTTTAGCGGATCAAAAAGTGCCGGAAGGTCTTCGTACTCGACCACCACCTTCGCAACTGCTTCTTCGGCAATCTCCGGGGTTTCCGCCGCCAAAACCGCAATGGGCTCGCCCACGTATCGCACCCGTCCGGGTGCCAGAAAGGGCTGGTCATTGAAAACCACATGAATTTCATTCCGTCCCGGGATGTCTTCGGCCGTGAGAACGGCGTAAACGCCGGGTGTTTTGCGCGCCGCATCCAAGTCGATTCGGGTGAGCGTGGCGTGCGGCCGGGACGAACGGATCACCCGCGCGTAGAGCATCCTTGGGAAAAACAGATCGGCGGCAAAAACGCCTTTGCCCAATACCTTGGCCCGGGCATCCACCCGGGGAACCGATTGACCCACTACCCCATTGTGTGTTCTCCTTATTAATTGATTCTGTAGGGACGATTCATGAATCGCCCCTGCCAAATTAAAATCTAAACACCGTACTCCACCTGGCTTTGTAAAAACGTGCCCCTTTCCGTGTTTTTTGGCCTCTGGGACGCCAAAAATTTACCGTGTCGTTCCACCATTTGGTCACCGCCCGGACGAACACAATCCGGCCGGTTTTGGGATTTTCACACACGCTTTTGACGTTGGGCACATCTTTCAGGGGGGCAAAAGGACGGAAGCGCCCCGATTTCGGGAAAAACTCGTACACCCCGGTCTGGGTAGTTACAAACAGGGTTTTTCGTTTGGCCCGGGGGAACAGGTCATGGCCGTGTGAAGACGGAAGTGCAAAAGCGACCTTTCGGCTAAAAGAAACGACCGGTTTCTTCTTGTAAGTGAAGAAATAGAGTGAATCGCGTCCCACTACCCAGAGCCCATTTCGGTGTGTGTCCCAGACCAGCCCGTGGGGGGAAGGCAGGGTAACATCCACAGAATGACTGAATTCGGACGCGGGAAAATAGACCCGCAGGCGGTTGTCCTGCGAAGATACCACTGCCAGCGATCCGTCTGGCAGAAGCGTTGCCGAATGGGGGCTTTTCCCGGCACGGGTAAAAAAGAGCACCTTTTTGTCCAAGAGGCGGATGATCGCCACGCCGCCGCCTGAACCCCCTGCGACGATCACCTTTTTCCCGTTGTCCACCAGCCGGGCATCCGAGAGGTAATCGAACAGGTGTTTTTGAGAGGCTGGGATGGCATCGGTTTCGTAGGCCGACCACTCCCAGAGAATGGCCGTCGAATCATTCCAATTGGAACGGGTCGAAACCAGCAGCACCTTTCGGGAGGCCTGATCGCACAGGAAAAGACGCGAACCATCCCGCGGGGCTCCTCTGAGCGGTAGAGCGAGTTCAGCTATCAGCAAAAATAAAAAAAGTCGGGAGAGTCGCCGGTTCATTAACGCTTCTCCTCTATTTTTAATGCACTTTGCAGGCGCTCCACGCCAAAATAGCGCTGGTACGCCTCGGGCGTGTCAAAATCCACAAAAATCCCGTCGTCTTCCACCAATACGTAATCGACGGCCTCCGGATGATTTTTCAGGATTTGCCGGGCGCCCTTCTCTAAAGGTGTGGCTAAAATTTCCTCAAAAAAACGTGCCGGAAAGTACGTGGGGTGTCCCTTTTTAAAATCTTTGGAGGGAACAGTAATGTTTTCGGGCTGCAGGCGAATGTGCACGGCCATTTTCCGATAGGTTTCAGGTGCAATCAACGGGTGGTCAATCAGGGCCATCAGGCAGCCGGGAACGTTTTCCGGCAGGTGGCGGATACCCATCTGAAAAGAGGAAAGCTGCCCGTTTTCCGGGTGAAGATTCACGAGAACCTCTGCAATGGCTTCAGGCACAAACGGGCGAATCACCGGGGCGTCGTGTCCCAGAATCAACAGAATGGGAGAAAAGCCGCCCGCCCGAAGCCTTTCTGCAATCGCTTCCAGAAAAGTCTGGCCGTTCGGCAATTTTAGCAGCGCCTTGGGGACGCCCATGCGCCGGGAGTCGCCGGCACTGAGAAGAATGGCAGGGATCATGTTTTACCATCCTTTGTTCGTTTCGGAAAATTCCAGTTAAAATTTAAAAAAAAATGGGTTAAATGCAAGATATTTTTA
>JAADHR010000007.1 GCA_013151735.1 Calditrichota bacterium
TTCTATCTTGAGTGCTTCCTAATGAACACGTGCAAATAGGGTCCATTTGTCAAATATGCGTTTTCTGGTTCATTTGTGCAAAACTCGAAGCGCTGAAACATGTAATCCCTTCATTCCGAATCGAATTGAATTAACGAATGAAAGTCGTAGCCCTTCAATTTCTTCCGGCCGTCTAAAAAGGTCAATTCGATAAGACAGGCTATTCCGACCACATTCCCACCGCAGCGTTCCACCAGCCGGGTTGTCGCTTCCAGTGTTCCGCCCGTAGCCAACAAATCGTCAATAACCAGCACTCGCTGTCCCGGTAAAATGGCATCCTTGTGAATTTCCAGAGTATCGGTGCCGTATTCAAGGGCGTAGGTTTCGCTGTAGGTTTCCGCCGGCAATTTCCCGGGTTTACGCACGGGAACAAATCCGATTTTCCATTTGTAGGCAAGGGCTCCCCCAAGGATAAATCCACGCGATTCCACGCCAACAACCACGTCCACATTTTTGGAGCCAAAAATGTCGGCCAACCGATTAATTGACTCGTGAAACGCCTCCGGCTCTTTCAGAAGCGTTGTAATATCCTTAAAGCCGATTCCCGGTTTGGGAAAATCAGGCACCGTGCGAATTTTCGATTTCAGGTCCATCTGTCCGCTCTCCATATTAGTACGTAATGTCAAAACTCCGAAATTTTCCCTCAAATGGCAGCCATTCTACATTCACATCCCGAACATCGGCAAAGGGATGCCCCGTCTTTATCTCCTGTAAAAACGACTCGATGAGGCCGCGATCGCCCTCCACACCAATTTCCACGCGCCCGTCCGGGAGGTTGCGAACAAACCCCTTCAGTCCGAATGCATTTGCGGTGCGAAGGACAAAATAGCGAAAGCCTACACCCTGTACCATTCCTCTAACCAAAATTTTTGCGCCCACGCTATTCATCGACAACCCTCCGGAAATGAGTTATTCGCCCATTCGCGGCCACTAAAATATGATTTTACTTTCATCCAAATTGCTTCTGCCATGATTGTTAGATAAGAAATGTGCAACCCTTTATGTCAATCCGGTAGTCAAATCAAACCAAACGACTATTCGGTGTCACACTCAAATTGCCCTCGATTTCATCTCAAGCCAAGAAAGACCGCACCAGTCGAATGGCTTCGTCGGCCGTTTCCGCTTTGTGAATCGCCTCATCCACATTCCAGGTGCGAAGCCCAACAATCGGCTTGCGCAGTTGAAGCGCAAACGCCAGTTCCGACAATGTGCCGTAACTGCCGTCAATGGCAATAATGACCCCGGCCGTACGAACAATGATGCTATTGCGGGCAATGCCCAGACCCGTTACAATGGGAAAATCCACGTAGGGATTGGCTTCTGCCGGGGAATCACCCGGCAAAACTCCAATTACCCATCCGCCGGCTTCTTTTGCTCCCCGGCTGGCCGCCTCCATAACTCCGGTCCGTCCGCCGGTTACCAGAGCAAAACCCGCTTCGGCAATTTTTTGTCCCACTTCTCGGGCCAATTCATAAATTTCCGCGGTGACGGACGATCCGCCAATCACACCAATAATTTTTTGCATGATTTTTTGGCTCGTATCATTTAAAATTCTCAGCCACGAGGACACAAAAACACAAAGAAATCAGGAACTTAAGTTATGAGAATTCCTGAAATCATTCAAAGAGGCCCAATCCGCGCGTACCCTTCGTGTTACTCTGACCTGGCAGCCAAGAATTATTCAGGCTAAGGGTAAATCCGGTGCATCAGCCGCGGGAACGGAATGGTTTCCCGAACATGATCCAACCCGCAGATCCAGGCAACGGTTCGTTCAATGCCCAGTCCAAAACCGCCGTGCGGAACCGAACCGTATTTGCGCAAATCCAGATACCAGTCGAAGGCCTCTTTGGGCAGATTGTGTTTTTCGATTTTTTCTTCCAGTACCTTCAAATCATCCTCGCGCTGGCCCCCGCCGACAATTTCACCGTAACCTTCCGGGGCCAAAACATCCACACAAAGGGCCCGGGAAGCATCTTTCGGATCATTTTTCATATAAAAGGCCTTCACTTCCGACGGATACCGGTGAACCATTACGGGCCGGTCAAAATGGTCTGAAATGATGGTTTCGTCCGCCCCGCCAAAATCATCTCCATAAACAAAATCGGTGCCGGCCTCTTTCAGGATTTTCGCGGCTTCATCATAGTCAATCCTCGGAAAGGGACGCCGAACAGTCTCCAATTTGGAGACATCCCGCTCAATAATTTTGAGCTGTTCCGCGCGATTTTCCAGCACGCGTCCCACAATAAATTCGATTAATTCTTCCGACAAATCCATGATGTCGTTCAGATCGGCGTAAGCCACTTCCGGCTCAACCATCCAGAATTCCGTTAAGTGGCGGCGTGTCTTTGATTTTTCCGCGCGAAATGTCGGGCCAAAGCAGTACACTTTTCCGAATGCCATGGCAGCGGCTTCCATGTAAAGCTGTCCGCTCTGAGTCAGATAAGCCTTATCCCCAAAATAATCGGTTTCAAAAAGGGTGGTTGTTCCTTCACAGGCAGCCGGTGTAAAAATGGGGGCATCCACCAGGGTAAATTTTTTGGAATCAAAATAGTCCCGAATGGCTTTGATAATTTCATGCCGAATTTTCAGGATGGCATTTTGCCGGCGCGAGCGAATCCACAGGTGCCGATGCTCCATCAAAAAGGCGGTGCCATGTTCCTTCGGAGTGATCGGATACTCGTGAGCAATTTGAACCACCTGGATATCCTTAACCCACAATTCATAACCGCCGGGGGCGCGTTTATCCGCATGAACCTGCCCTTTTACAATAATCGAGGACTCCTGTGTAAGCTCTTCATAGAGATCAAAAACCTCCGCCGAAACATCATTTCTGGAGATGACTCCCTGAATGATTCCGGTTCCATCCCGCAAAATCAGAAACCAGATTTTTCCGCTGGAACGTTTGTTGTAAAGCCAGCCATGCAATGTAACGATCTGCCCATCGTAGGCCCCAACATCCTCAACAAATATCCGATCAATTGCCATAAACAACCTTTCCCATTTGAAATTCCAAAATTCGTCCGTATCTAAAGTTAAACGGAATCTCTTCCACAAAATCTACTTTACAAGAATAACCGGTATCTGCGTGTTACGCATCACCTGTTCCGTTGTACTTCCCAAAATAGCTTCTTTGATGCGAGAATGGCCGTAAGCACCCATGATGATTAAATCGAACTGCCCTTCATCACTGAATCGCACAATTTCTTCATCCGGATTTCCTTTTCGCGTTTCAATCTCAACAGGAATACCGTAAGCCGACAAATATTCTTTTCCCTCTTTTGCTATGGATTGCGCCTCTTCAAGATTATTATCCACCGTAAAAACCGTGATAGGCGCTCCGAATTTTGTTCCGAAAAAACCAGCCAGGGGCAGCGCCTTGTTTGAATTCCGGCTCCCGTCGTAAGGAGCCAATATTTTTTTGATTTCCTTGATTTGCTTTGGAGCCACAAAAAGCGGTTTATCACACTGTCGGGAAATGGCCTCCGTTGTGGCCCCCATCATTTTGGTACCCCAACGGGCAAATTCACCGTGTGCGCCCAGCACAATCATGTCCGTTACATTGGCCTTTTCGCAAATCACATCCACAGGTGCTCCTTCAACCTTTTCAACCGTGTAGGACACCCCCACCTGATCCAGAATTTCCTGGCATTTTTTCAGCACGGAATCGGCCTTTTGATTCAACAACTTCCGGGATTCATCCAGATAAACAGAGGACGGAAAAACAGGCGCAAAGCCATCCACACCCATGTAAACCGACCATTCAAAAATCCGAACATCAATAATTGTAATCACACGAAGTTTTGCACCGAATGCCTTCGCCATATTAATGCTGTATTTGAGAACCGAATCGGTGTATTCCGATCCGTCAACGCCGACCAAAATGGATTTGATCATAAACTATCTCCTTTTTCGAACAATTTTGATGACGAACTGAATAAAACACGGGATTGCCGCCTATCCCCAGGTTTCGATTTTTGCTCCCCTCCCCATTAACTCGGTCACTGCCTCTTTGGGAGGTTTATCTTCAAATAGAACCTTGTACACCTGTTCCGTAATAGGTAATTCAACCTTGTAGATTTGAGCCAAATTGTGTGCCGATTTTGTTGTACGCACACCCTCCGCCACCATCACCATTTCATCCAAAACCTGCTGCAGAGTCTTTCCTTTTCCAATCTGTTCACCCAGATAGCGGTTTCGGCTGAGGCGGCTCATACAGGTAACGATTAAGTCGCCCATTCCCGAAAGTCCGGCAAATGTCATGGGGTCTGCCCCCATAGCCGTCCCGAGCCGGGTAATTTCTACAAGGGCGCGTGTCATGAGTGCAGCCTTCGTGTTGTCGCCATACCCCACACCATCGCTAATACCGGCGCCAATTGCAATGATATTTTTCAGCGATCCCCCCAGCTCAACACCGATGAGATCCGAGCTGGCATACACCCGAAAGTTTGGCGTCATAAAAATGCGCTGTACATCCTGTGCTGTTTTCAAATGTTTGGATGCCGCCACGACAGCCGTTGGAATCTGCCGGCCGACTTCTTCGGCATGACTCGGCCCCGACAACGTGGCCATTCGGTCTTCCGGCAAATCCGGGATGCAATCGTGAATCACTTCCGACATCCGCATAAGCGTCCCGTTTTCGATCCCCTTTGCCACATTTACAACAATGGCATTTCCAAAATCAACCTTGCTTAAGCGTGTGGCCACCTCGCGCATAATGTGCGACGGCACCGCCAGAATCAGCACGTCACGATTTTTAACCGATGTCTCAAAATCAGAAATAATCTTTATCTTTTCAGGGATATGAACTCCCGGAAGCATGAGCTTGTTTTCACGCGTTTCCGCCAATTCCTGTGCCACATCCGGCCGAAATTCCCACAGAATAACGTCATCATACTTGGAGGATAACAAGATGGCAATGGCTGTTCCCCAGCTTCCGGCACCCAAAACACTCACTCGAACCGACATCGCGGGTCTCCTTTTGAATGGTTCTCTTTTCTCCCGTAATAAAAATAGGGGATTCGTTCCTGATTTTCAATAAGAAATTTCATCCCGGCCTCCCCGTTCAATTTAATACTAATCAATGGCACCCATTATCCATGCTGTCTCGCCTGCATTTTCAACGGCCGCCTTCACGAAATCGGCATTTTCGGGGGAAACGACCAACACCATCCCAATGCCGAGGTTAAACGCCCGCCGCATGTCGTCTTCCGGCACGTTGCCTAATTTTTGAATCAATTCGAAAATCGGTGGTCTGGGCCAGCTCACCCAATCAATCCGTATTTTGAGCCCGGGAGGAATAATGCGGGAAAGATTTCCGATGATTCCCCCGCCTGTAATGTGGGCAATGCCCTTGATTTTACGGTGTTCGATAAGGGAAGAAACACTATTTAGATAGCATTTATGAACAGCAAGCAGCGCTTCGCCGATAGTTTGACTAAGATCCTCGATAAAGGAATCTACCTTCAGGCCGGAATGATCGAAAAGCACCCTTCGGGCAAGGGTGTACCCGTTTGTGTGAAGTCCGCTGGAGGCCAATCCGATAAGAATATCTCCTTTGGCAATCGTTTTTCCGGTGATAATCTTGTCTTCGTCTACGATTCCAACAATGGTTCCCGCCACATCGTACTCCCCCGGTTGGTAAAGATCGGGCATCTCGGCTGTTTCTCCTCCGATAAGCGCACAATGCGTTTGTTTACACCCCAGCACAAATCCGGAA
>JAADHR010000008.1 GCA_013151735.1 Calditrichota bacterium
AAAAGACTTCTAAAATCATAAATCGTTAATCTGTGTTCTGAAATCAAAAAATCCCCAAAAAAGATGATTGACGATTGACGATGAACGATTTGAGATCTACGAAGTTAAAGACCTCTAAAATCGTAAATCGTTAATCCGAAATCCGAAATCAAAAAACTTTGGCCTAAAAAATGATTGATGATTGACGATTAGCGATTTAAGATCTACGAAGTTAAAAGACTTCTAAAATCAAAAATCGTTAATCTGAAATCTGAATTCAAAAGAACCCAAAAAAGATGATTGACGATTAGCGATTTGAGATCTACGAAGTTAAAAAACTTCTAATATCGTAAATCATTAATCCGAAATCCGAAATCAAAAAACCTAAAAAGATGATTGACGATTGACGATTGACGATTTGAGATCTACGAAGTTGAAAAAACTTCTAAAATCTGAAATCGTTAATCCGAAAGCCAAAATCAAGGGCCTTTAGACCAAAACTGTTTTTTGCCAATTGAATTGAATTCCTCATTTTGCTTTGGCTCATTGAAAGCGCAACGAATAAAGATCGGCGTCCCTGAGAATAAAGCGCAGCCGGACAGGCCGGCCTTGCAAGGACGACAGATCGCGGCCGTTTTCCCACGTCACCGGGCGTGCGATGGCATCACCGAAAATGGGCGGGCAGTCCGCAAGGGCAAAGCCTGGCAGCGGATTGCCCGATTCATCCTGAATTTCCACGCGAATATCTCCGGCAGCAGAAGAAGAAAAATTGAGAACGAGTTTGCTGCCGGTAAAGATCAGGGGACGGGTAAGCAGTTCGCCGCCGCTCATGGGCGCGTGGACGGAGACAAATCCATCGATTCGCAGCGTGTAGCGGCGCAAGGCGCTGCCGGGATCGGTCCAGTAGCTTTCCGTGGCATAGAGGGAAAGCTCGTTTGGAGCACCCTCCATGGCAGATTTTGTCTCTACCAACTGCCAGGCGATATACTGCTGCCCGTAGTTCCAGGTTCCGGGACGCTCGATACCCGGACGCAAAAAGGCCTCATTCCAGCGCTTGAACAGCACACCATCCCGGCTAACCATAAACAGCGCCTCGGTCAGTGCCGTGCCGTAGCGCTCGCTTTTTTCAGCCCTCCATTCTCGCTGCTTCAGTTCAGGCAGAGCGCGCATGGATGCGGACCAACCCCGGTTGATGTAGCGCGTTGGAAAACCGATGAGCAAATACGGCGCACGGTAGTAGGGCTTAATTTGATTCGTGTACAGGTGTTCCTGCGGCGAATCGACGTACCGCAAATTGATCGGCTTGCTCCAGTGTAAAAAGTCCTTTGATGTGGCTGTGCGGATGGCGCGGACACCTTCGTAACGGGCATCGGGCGATTCCTTGCTAAAGTACCGCCAGTAGGCGCGATACTCGCCGTGCACAGAGTCCCAAAACGCCAGATTTTGGGAATCGAAAGCACCATCAGTAATCACCAGCGTATCGCACATCGGCGTCCAGTGGATGCCGTCGGGTGACTTAAAGGGAAGGAGACCCGGACCGCTTGTTGTGCTTGCACGGAAAAATGCTTTATAGCGCGCATCCGGAGAAGCATTGGGATTGGTGTCTTTGAACACGGCCGGATGTCCTGCATTGACGGTCACATTCCCAATTTTGTGACTGGTCATAACGATATTATTGGCCTTCGATCCCTGAAATTCATACAACCCCAACTTTGGTTTTCGCCAATGGATACCGTCATCACTTTCGGCATAGCAGCAAAACAAGGGGTGTGTGTTGCGCTTGTCCGTGGCAAAAATCTGCCACGCCTTGTAATACATGCGATAGATGTCGCCGTCCTTGAAAATGCTGTGATACCCACTGCCGGTACCCTCCCAGGGCGCATCGTGCACCAGAACGATTTCTCGCGGCGTCGGGTGGTGTAAACACAATTCGGCCCTGCCGCTCAAATGGTCAATCAGAAAATCGTCGACGAACAGTTCCAGGCGCGAACCGATAGTCACCGTTTTACGGGATGTCTCTGTTTGTGCAGCAGTCGCAGTCAATTGCAAAATCAGGACAATAACAGCGATTAAAAGATAAACAGTAATGATTTTTTTCATAACACTTTCTCAAAAAGAATAACCATTTCGGGGATTCGTTGAATCGGTTGCTTTCCCATTTTGCTTGCTTTCTTTAAACTTCTTGCCGTTTGTCACACCACAAACACCTCAATACCCGCTTGTTCCAGTTTCTGTATATCGCTCTTACCAAGTTCCCTGTCCGTAATAATTTTGTCCAGGACTGTTATGTCATTGACAACGGCGAGACTCCTTCGTCCAAATTTTGAGGAATCGGCCAGCAAAATTCTTTCCCGTGACGCCTTTATCATCTCATAAATTGTTCTGGCTTCGGAAACGCTTGGTGTCGTCAGACCATTTTCAAAATCAATGCTGTCGATGCCCATAAATAGCTTGTCAGCGGCAATGCTTTGAATCGTTTTGTCGGCCAACGGACCCAGCAATGTGAGGGAGTCCCGTTCCATTTCCCCACCCGTCAAGATGATTTTGTTGTTGCTTTTGGACAACTCAGAGGCGACATTCAGTGCATTGGTAATGACCGTAATTCCACTTTTGTTTTTCAGATGCCGAACAAATCGCAGCGTTGTTGAACCAGAATCCACAATGATGACATCGCCCCGTTTTACAAATCCCACGGCATATTGTGCAATGCGTTCTTTTTCTTCGGTTCGTATCTTTTCTTTTTCCGAGAGGGCCAGACCGGTAAACAAGGACTGATAACGGATGGCACCGCCGTGAACCCGCTTAACAAGACCCTGTTTTTCCAATATTTGCAGATCCCGCCTGATGGTCACGGCAGACGTTTTGAACAGGTCACACAAATCGCGAACAAAGACCCGCTTTCTCTCGTTGATGAGCTTCAGAATTTTTTGCTGTCGTTCTTCGGTAAAAATGATTCATTCCCTTTTCAAGAAAAGTTCCCTGCACAAGAATGAATGCGGATGGCTTTCTAATGAAAGATGAAATGGTTTCTTTAGCCTTCATCTGCTTTCGAATGAAACTAATGTACGAATGTTATTTGAAAAATGCAAGAAGGAATCTATTTTTTTCTCAGGAGAATAATTTACTGTTTTCCAGCCCTTGCCAAAACAGCAAAATAGTCCGATAATAATACGAAACGCTCCCGCTTATTTGCTCAAAATATCTTAAACCTGCACATCAAGTGATAAGAATGAAACGGTTTGCAAAACCTCAAATGGCAGGGGCAAATCGGTATGCCTGTATTTATATACTTGTATTTTCAAAAATTTCGTGATATATTTATGAAAAAATCATCGTATTCTTTTGAAATTAGTCATCATGATAAAAAAATATAGTTTTGCATTTTTGTTCATTATTTTATTTATGTTTGGCTGTTCCGAAAATCCTGAGCGGGATAATCCGCTTGATCCCCACTCCAATCTTTACAGGGGAACAGCGGCACTATCCGGGACGGTTTACACGGCCTATCCCCCCTTTCAGCCCATTCCCAATGTCCATATTTTAACGATTCCCGGATATCACGCGGCATTTAGTGAGGAAACGGGTAACTTCCACATATCCGATATCCCCATCGGAGAGTATAAAGTGATTGCCGCGAAAACCGGCTATTCTTCGGATACGTTGAGTGTACACATTTCCAATGAAAACGTGAACACCATCGATTTTCATTTGGATGCATTGCCCCAATTTTCGGAAATTGAGGTGTATTCCAACCATATCAGTCAGTGGTGGCCTACAAATGATATCTATTATCTTCAGGTCAGGGTCACCGTTTCTGATAAAGACGGCCTAAACGATATTTCGGCTGTGACCATTCACATACCCAAATTTAATTTTGTAGATACACTGCAAAGCAGCTCCACGCCCGGAATCTTCCAAGATGTTTATCGGGAAGATGATCTTCCAATTGCCCATATTCAGGGATTGGTAGGTTATCCGATCTATTTCAAAGCCTTTGATCGAAGCCGGCATTACGGAGTGTCGGAATCCTCTTACATAACCCGGGTCATTGAAGCAACCCCTGTTGCTTCTTCTCCCCAGGGTCTGGAATTTGCATCGCCGACACCTACGTTGAAATGGCAGGTTTCCTCCCTGCCCTACCCGCACAGCTTTACGGTTACGGTTTTTCGTGACGATGCCGGCGTAATTAGTACGGTCTGGGAAAAATCCGGCCTTAACTCAGAACGTCGTGAAATTTCGATTCAGGATTCCCTCCTCGTGGGAAATTACTTCTGGACAGTGAGTATTCTGGACAACTTTGGCAACAGGAGCCGCTCAAAAGAAGCGGCCTTTCGTGTAAAATAAAAAAGGAACTCTGCAGTTGCATACGGACAATTTTCAGGCACTCTACAGAATCAGTCAGGAAATCAATTCCATTCAGGATATTCACACCCTTTTCGAAAAGGTCATGGATATTGCGATGGAGGTTATTTCTGCTGAACGCGGATTCATTCTTCTGCTGACCAATGCAAAAAAATGGGAGTATCAGATTGCCGTTGCGCGCAACATCTCGAGACAAAATATTGATTCCATTGCCCAGATTTCGACGAGTGTGGTTCAACATGTTCTTAAACAAGAAAAACCCATTCTAACCTACGATGCCACCGAAGATGAGCGCTTTCAGAATTCTCAAAGTATCGTCTTCCACCACATCCGCTCGATTGCCTGCGTTCCGTTGAAATTAAAGAATAAATTGATCGGAACCATTTATGTGGACAGCCTGCAAACCAAAGGGAAATTCAATCAAGAAACTTTGGAGTTTCTAACCGCTTTTGCAAATCAGGCCGCCATTGCCATTGACAACACCCAGTTTCTGTATTCCCTGCAGGAAGAAAACTATCGGCTTCGAAACGAAATCGCCAATAAATACCAGTTTGATGAAATTGTTGGAAACAGTACCCAGATGCGGCAGCTATTTGATGTCATGAAAAGCGTCCTCAATGTGGACGCATCCGTATTAATAGAGGGGGAAAGCGGAACCGGCAAGGAATTGGTTGCTCGGGCCATTCATTACAACGGACACCGAAAGAATGGGCCGTTTGTTCCCGTTTTTTGCGGAGCCTTGTCGGAATCGCTTCTGGAAAGCGAATTATTCGGACACAAGAAGGGATCGTTTACGGGTGCCCGGGAAGATAAAAAGGGGCTCTTCGAAATAGCCAACGGGGGTACTCTTTTTCTGGATGAAATTACGGAAGTCAGTCTGGATATTCAAACAAAATTATTGCGCGTGCTGCAAGAACGGGAAATTAAGCGGGTTGGCGAAAACAGCACCCGGGCGATCGATGTCCGGATTATTGCAGCCACCAATAAAAATATTGCAACGGAAGTTAAAGAGGGGCGTTTCCGCCAGGATCTCTACTACAGGCTCAACGTGATTCTGATTAAAATCCCGCCCTTGCGTCAACGCCAATCGGATATTTTGCTTTTGGCCAACCATTTTGTTAAAAAATATTCCCGGGCAATGGGAATACGCCCCAAACATTTTTCGAAAGAGGCCGTTCAGGTCCTAAAAAACTATTCATGGCCGGGCAATGTTCGTGAATTGGAGAATACCATTGAAAGAGCCTTGATTCTGGGAAAAGACCCCGTAATCACGGTTCAGGACATTCAGCTTCCCCAACAAGAAGAGGATATTTTTACACCGAATCTCAGTTTAAAAGAATTTGAGAACCGCCTTATTCTTAAAACCCTGGATGAAACCGGTGGGAATATTACCAAAGCTGCGGAAAGTCTGGACGTCTCCCGCCGCTGGTTACACTATCGCCTGAAAGAAATAAAAAAAGATGTGTAATATTTCGGGATACAAAATCTTAGAAGAGCTTCATAAGACCGGGATTCATTCCGTTTACAGGGCCTATCAGCTCAGTTTGGAACG
Organism: Calditrichota bacterium; assembly: GCA_013151735.1. Taxonomy (NCBI): domain Bacteria; kingdom Pseudomonadati; phylum Calditrichota; species Calditrichota bacterium. The sequence goes on from JAADHR010000008.1 coordinate 5,894, forward strand.
GGAGGTTCTGCTCAAGGTGCTTCATCCGCACATGTTGAATGAAAACGATATTATCGTTCGTTTTCGCAGGGAAGCCCATGCTTCTGCCAAACTCAAACATAAAAATATTGTTGATGTGTATGATTATGGCAGTACCGGTGAATGCCACTATATTGTGATGGAATTTGTGGATGGCATCAGCTTAAAAAGATTAATTGCTGAAAAAGGAAGATTGAGCCTCGATGAAGCGCTTTACATTTTCCGGCAAATTCTGGAAGGTCTGGACTATGCGCATAAACACGGCGTTTTGCACCGGGACATTAAACCGGACAACATTTTGATTTCGAATGAAAAGAGTGTGAAAATCACCGATTTTGGTTTGGCCACATTCACGGAGGCGCCCTCCGTTACAAACCAGGGAGATGTGCTGGGAACTCCTGCGTATATGTCACCGGAACAGGCCACAGGCCAGCCCGTTGACGGGCGATCTGATATTTTTTCTGCCGGGCTCACGTTTTATGAAATGCTGACCGGCAAACAGGCATTTGACGGAGCCAATTTTGCCCAGTGTATTTTTCAGATTATCAATGAACAGCCGAAGCCGATTCAAACCTACCGAAAAGATATTCCCAAACAACTGGATGCATTCCTGCAGAAAATGATCGCTAAAAATCCTGACGATCGATTTCATTCGGTCCGCGAGGCCTTGCGCGAACTGAATAATTTGACATCCATTTCCCATGCCGACCCCCAAAAGCCATCGACAGTCGAATCGCCTGCTTCAAACTCGACTCCTTTTTTTGCCTTTCCCCACGTGGTCGGATTTGCGTTCATTTTGCTTGTTTTGTCTCTGGCCCTGGTTTTTATGTTCCGAAGACATAAACCAACACCCACGATTTCCCCGGTTGAAAAATCTCATAGCGCAAATTATTCACACATGGATTCTGCCTTAACACGTGAGGCCCTTTTGACTGAAAAAACAAAACGTCCCAAACCGCTTCAGCGCACGGCAACAAAAGAAAATCCAAAAAAACAAGCAGTCAAAAAACATCTGACGACACAAGCACAACATCCCGAAACGGACACGTCCCATCAGATGGGATTTTTGACCATTCAATGCAGTCCGTGGGCCGAGGTATTTATCGATGGTAAACATCTGGGAACCACGCCGTCGGATACACTTTTTCGGGTGAAGGCAGGAAAACACATTTTGACACTTGTCAACCCGCATCTACCCGAATACAGGGACACACTCTTTATTCAAGGCAAAAATACAACCCATATTAAACTTTCTCTGCTCAAAAACATGGCCGAGCTGAGGGTCCGCGTCAATCCGTGGGCCAATATTTATATTAATGGGAAATATATCGATTCTACCCCATTGGCCAACCCCTTGCTGTTGAATGCCGGTCATTATAAGATTAGATTGGAAAACCCCAATTTTGGAAGCGTTATTCGGGAAATTGATTTAAAGCCGGGCGAACAAAAACAACTTACTGTTTCAATGAAAAAATAAACGACCATGAAAAACTCTCTGAGGATAAAATCTATCTGGCATATTATTTGTAGTCTTTTTGAAAAAAACGGTGAAGTTCCTTTATAATCATGGAAAAATTGATGCTTACTCTTAATCCACAAAAACCGTCGTTAAAATGGGTTTCTTTTGGTTATCTGGTATTTCAGCTCCTTCTTTTTGGGCAGACATTTCTTTTCGCTCAATGGAAAGAGGCGGCGCCCATGCCCGAAGGCCGCTCGGGTTTTGCCCTTGCCCGGTTGGACAATTATGTGTATATCATTGGAGGCAGCCATGGCGAAGACGAGGTGACGTCTTCCGTACTCCGCTACGATCTGGATCGTGACCGCTGGGACACGTCCGTTGCAAACTTACACAAAGCACGGGCCAACGCTGCCGTAGTCGTTGCTAACCATTCCATTTATGTCATTGGCGGCCGAAATGAAAATAACTCTCTGAAATCCGTTGAGAAATATTCCCCGGATCAGAATAAATGGGTCGAACTGGAGAGCCTGGCGCATGAGCGAGAGGCCGCTTCGGCCGCTTTTTTAGACGGTAAAATTTATGTTTTTGGCGGAAAAACTCAGGACAACCCAAATTCTCCGGCCGCAGAGAAAAGCATCGAAATTTACACCCTTTCAACAGGGCACTGGAGTATGATGCACAACCACCGCATGGCCTATCCGCGTTATGGGGCTCAAGCAATTGCTGCTCACAATAGAATTTACATTATGGGAGGATTTTACTTCTCTCCGGTTTCTTTGGTTGAATCCTTTATGCCGGAATCCGGCTGGCAGGAAGTTCAATCCCTTTCAATGCCACGCGCGCTTTTTGCGACAGCCGTGCTTAACGATACGGTTTATGTGATGGGCGGACAGGGAGTCTCCGGTATCTTAAATCAGAATGAAACATTTATTATCAATTATCAGGGTCATTCTGCATATCGTCCGCCTCCTCTGGATCCCCCGCGATACGATTTTTCAGGCGTAACCTATCATAATCGGGTTTACATTTTCGGCGGTCTTTCAACCGATACGGACAGCTCTCTTAAACTTGTGCAATATTGGGAACCTGTGGTGTCGGCAATTCATGACCATCTTTCAAATAAGCCGAACGCCTTTACCCTGTTTCCAAACTATCCCAATCCCTTTTCAACAACGACCACTATTCAGTTTTCGATTCGCGAAACTCTTGAAAGAGGCCGCCCGGCGGTTATTCAAATATTCAATGCGCTTGGCCAAAATGTGCGGACGCTTGTTCCACAAGCCTCACAGCCCGGCATGTATACCGTCCAATGGAATGGAAGGGATGCCGATGGTCACTTGCTTCCCAACGGCGTCTATATTTGCAGAATCGCGAGTCACGGACAAATAAAACAACAGAAATTAATTCTGGCGCGATAATTCCTATGAAAAAAACGACTCTGTTTTTCTTTTTTATCTTTCTTCTGTTTTTCTCGAGTTCACATGCGCAAAATAGGCCTTCTCAACCCTCGGTTCAGGAGATTATCAAAATCTATCAGAATTTCAATTATTTAGGCGTGGAATTGCTCAGCAAAAAGGCCCTTTCATCCCGCGAAAACTACTCGTTGGATGAATTATTGCAGATCCATTTATATTACGGATGTGCCGCATTTGCCAAAGGAGATACCGCAACGGCAAGATCCCAGTTTTATGCGCTGTTGTCAATCGATCCCGACTACAAATTGAGCCCTTTGCTCTTTTCTCCCAAAATACAAAAATTCTTCAATTCCGTTAAATCGGATTACCGGAAAAACAAAAAGAATTCTAAAACCTGGAATGATCGGTATATTTTTTATAAAGATAATCGATATCCAGCATTAAAGCGATCCATCTTGTTTCCCGGTTGGGGACAACACTATCTTGGGCAAAAGAAAAAAGGCCTCTTGCTCATGGGAAGCGAAATTTTTTCCCTGTCCGGTACGATTGCGTTTTATTTTTTAACCGCCCGAGCCCATCATAATTACCTCACGGCAAAACAACCCGATCGAATTGAAAGTAATTACCAAACCTATCAGCAGTTCTACCGTATCAGAAACACATTTACACTCCTCTCTGCTTCCGTATGGGTCTTTTCAGCCATGGATATTCTTCTGAAAAAAAAGCCCGTTCTGCAACCCTTTCATGAAAATCTATCCCTTAATTTTAGCACTCACCATCTCGTTGTGATTTCCTATCAACACAGGTTTTAACGATTCCTTGTGTGCATAATTTGCACATCGGTGTGAATTTTATGCGCTTTTTTCCCGTTGCCGCGGGACAACTACAGGCATTACTTCCCGATTCTCCCCTCTTGATTCAGTCAAGAATGTGCCCATTAATCGCTACTGTAACCTCACTGGCATATCCTTTGCACGAAGAAGATTTGAAATGCGACGTCGCGGTTGCAGTTAATCATTAAGATTATTTTATGAAGTGATGTAAAAAACGGAGGTTGTTATGGTACGTTCCAGAAATTCATTTCGGTTGTTGGTAAGCCTTTTGGCATTGTTCTTTTTTGGGAATCTGGCCTTTTCCCAGGGAAGGATGCCCGGTCCAAATTTTCCCTCTCATTTCACATTATCCATTCACCCCGATGAAAATGTGGAATTAGAGGTGGGCGACCAGGTCCTTCTTATGGCCACATTGAGAGACTCCAATCACCAAATCATTCAAACGGTTTTTGAATGGAGTTTGAGCGATACAAGCATTGGGGTATTGGATTCCACCGGCCTGTTTACAGCCATGCATGAAGGCAGTGGATATGTCAAAGTTTCCGCCCCTCAATTCAATCTTGCGGATTCGGTTTTTATTCAGATTAAGGCCGGTGAATCATCCGATGATGATGGAGACCATCCGCATCATAAAAAACATTCAGCTTCGCTTCGGATAAAAATTACACCGGATGAGGTCGAAATGGCTGTCGGCCAGAAGGTCACATTTCAGGTTGAAATAGTGGATTCCACCAATTCACCGGTCACTCTCCCCATTTCATGGCGCGTGATGGGCCAGCCCATCGGAACCGTGGACGATACCGGCACCTTTACGGCAACGGCTGATGGAAGAGGGTTTGTGGTGGCCTCTTCCGGAAACCTCAGCGTGCGTTCGCGAATAAAGGTTGGCGACGAAAATTCCAGGCATATGAGAAATCATGAAAAGGGAAAATGGCAGATTAAAATCACACCAGATGAAGCCAGACTGTCCATTGGAGACCAGGTTCAGTTTTCAGCATCCATTTATGACAGTACGGGTACCCCAGTGGACACAACCGTAACCTGGAAGCTGGATGGCTGGCCGATCGGAACAATCGATTCTACCGGTCTTTTCACGGCGACTGCGCTTGGAGCGGGCGTTGTCAGGGCTTATTTGGATGGCCATTACGGTGAAGCAGAAATAAAAGTCAGAAACAAACACAGTGAAGAACGCTGGCATCATTCCCGCGGCAACAGGGACTATTCCCTGAGCATCACCCCTGAAGACACACTGCTTCATGTCGGCGATACACTGCGCTTTGTAGCCACGTATTTTGATGCAAATGGCACACCCGTCGATACCCTGTTTACCTGGAAATTGCGGGGACAGGCCGTTGGCGTTCTGGACAGCACGGGGAATTTCATCGCCACTCAAACCGGTTTTGCCCTTGTTCGGGTTCGTGTGGGAAACCACAAAGCCGATGCCAGTGTGCAGGTACTTTCCGCCGCTTCCAATCCTGCGGATGTCGACACGATTTTGGTCAAAACCTGTCTGCCCAACGGATTTGAGCTTCCGGATTCAATGGCCATTCGGGAAGGAAGCATGATTAAATTTCGAGGATTTCCTTTCCCGTTTAATTTGCTGAACGGAGGTCTGCTGACCATCCCCAACGGGGCGCTGCATGAGAATATTACACTCACGATTTATATGCCTGATTTCGCCGCGATCGATTCGAATCATGTTGACTTCAAAGAAAAGATACTGAATGCCATTAATTTTGAGGTCTCCGTAAACAATCAGGCCATTCATCCCTATTATTTTGATAAGCCTCTCAAGCTGTCATTGCCTTACCGACCCCAATTATTGGATTCGCTTGGAATGACGATTGACGATTTGGGAATGTTCTTCTATTCCGGTTCAGATTACGACTCATCCGGTGTGTCCAACGTGGTTCTCGATTCAACCAATCATCGGATTTTTGCCGATGTCTATCACTTTTCCACGTTGGTCTTGTCCAGTGGCAGCGTTCTGACATCCACTTCGCAAGGCGGCTTGAATAACCGGGTCCCGACCCAATTAGAGCTCTATCAAAATTATCCAAACCCCTTTAATCCGGTAACGTCTATCTCTTACGCTCTGCCGATGAATAGCCATGTAACGGTCCGGGTATTCAATATGCTTGGGCAAGAGATCAAAACACTGATCAATCAAAAACAAACAGCCGGTGTGCATACGATTCAGTGGAATGGAACAGACAAATATGGAATGAAAGTCGGATCGGGAATTTACTTCTATCAAATCCAAAGTGACCGGCTGTCCATTGTCAAAAAGATGATTCTAATGAAATAGGATCAATTAGAGGTCTGAACCCTGCTCGGGGTTCAGACCCATTTTTATTTCGAAAGGAAGTAAAAAATGACCACAATTAATCTGGATGCCTATCATAAATTTATTTTTTCTCCCGGAAAAGGTAAGATATGCCCCTTTTGCCAGGGAACAGGAATAGATTGGAAATACCGCCTTTGCATAAATTGTGGAGGAAAAGGATACGTTCTTGAGAAACGTCCGGTATTCGCCAATAAATGTCTGCCTGACAACACGGCCCAAAGCGCCATCCGGAATTACCCCGACCTGAATTTTTTGAGCTCGTTTCAACAGCATTATTCGTATTGAACGACTGAAACGGGAAATGATCTGTTTCCTATCGGAATCAATAAATTCAACTAAATCGCCGCATTCACTATCTCACCCATCTTTCCTCAGCTTCTGCACAACTCTTCCAATCCCTTCGTACAAAGCAGGGATACTATTCAAACTGAAAAAAATCCCCGTGATCATGCCGCCAATCAGTGTAATGGCAAAGGGCTGGTGGATTTTTGAACCGATTCCCATTCCGATGGCGGCCGGCAGTAACCCAAAAATAGTGGTAAGACCCGTCATTAGAATCGGGCGTGTGCGAATGTGAACGGCCTCCAGCAAGGCTTCCCGGACGGGCATTTTCTCGGATTCTTGCAATCGGTTCGCCATATCAATCAGCACAATGGCATTGTTGACAGAAACGCCCACCAATGTGAGCAACCCAATCGCCACCGAAAGATTGAGTGATTGGCGGGTAATCAGCAGTGCGATGAACACACCGATAAAATCAAGCGGGATTTTCAACAGAATCACAAAGGGCTGCCAGAATGACTGAAACTGAAGGTAGAGAACCAGATACACCAGCAAAATCGCCGCCAGAATCACCCAGGCAAATTGCTGGACGCTTTGAATAAGGGTCTGGTACTGTCCCCGAATATCGATGGTGTAACCGGCGGGCAAATGAATCCGGGACATCTTTTCTTTTAATTGTCTCACCACACCGAAAATATTCCCCCGAATCCCGGCAACCAACGTCACGTCCCGCTGTGAATTTAGGTGCGTAATGGACGGCAGCGTATTCTGATAGCTGATTCTGGCCAATTTTTCCAAAGGAAGGGTTCGGCCATTTTTTACCTGAATGGGGAGGGTTTTTAAATCCGTTAAATTTTTGCGCTCGTCTTTCGGCAGTCGCAAAAAAATGGCAACCGGTGCTTGCTCTTTAATGAAATACGAGATAATTTCACCCCGAAAAGACAGAGCCATCTGGCTTAGAACATCCTCAGCCGTGACACCAAAACGCGCCAATTGGGGACGTCGGGGAATTACCTCAATTTGCGGAACTTCAAATTTCGCATTATTGACCAGGTCATGAATGCCGGGGACGGTTCCGGCTGCTTTCTCCACCTGTTTTGAAAGAGCAACAAGGGAATCCAGATTATCCCCCTGAATGGAAATTCCAAAAAAGGCCGGAAGTCCACTGAAGCTTTCATCAATATTCTCCTGCGTGGGCTGGTGATACAGACAAACAATGCCCTCTATTCCCGAAAACTTTTGTCGAAATTGCTCCAAGAGCTCATCCGCGCTGTACCTGCGATGGGCTTTGTCCCTTAACTTCATTCGCAGTTCTCCCCGGTTTACCCCTTCGATGTAATAGGTGTTTTCCGGGGAGCCGATCTTCAGGTAAACATTCTTTACGTCGGGTACCGTGAGTGCCTCGCGACTGAGTTGTTCCCCTACCCGGTAAGACTCCTTCAAAGAAACTCCCGGACGCATGACATACTCAATCAGAAGCGTCCCCTCATCAATCGCCGGCAGAAATCCCACCGAATTCAACAAGAGAACCAGAAGGAGCAATCCCACAAAAGCCATCGCGAGGCTCCCGAAAAGAAGCTTTTTCCGATTCATGGCCACGCGAAAAAGCGAATCATTCCCATGAATAAACCGTTTGAGCAACCGGGGCATGTCCTTCTTTTTCGCCGCCTGCCCATGCCGCCATTGCATAAGAGCGGGAATCAGGGTCAGCGACAAAATGAGCGATGCCAGAAGGGCGAAACTGATTGTCATTCCAAAGGGCAAAACAAGCTGACGCAAAAATCCGGTCAGAAAAAGGAGCGGCAGAAAGACAATCATTGTGGTGAGGGTTCCGCTCACATCCGGCCCAAGAATCTGGCGTGTGCCGTCTAAAATGGCCTGATTCAACGGAAGTCCGAGTTCCTGGTGGCGTTCAATGTTTTCCATGACAATGACGGAATCGTCCACTACCATTCCGATGGAAAGGGTCAGCGCCGCCAGCGTCATCATGTTGAGTGAATAACCGGAAAAAAACATGAGTATGGCCGCAGACAAGAGTGCCAATGGGATCGTAAGCGAAACCACAAGCGTTGGGTACCACCGGCGGAGAAAAATAAACAACACAAAAATAGCCAGGATGGCCCCCATTCCCATTTCATTTTTGACGCCGGCCATCGACTCATTTAGGATTTCCGACTGGTCGTAAAACTTCTGGATTCGGGAACCGGCGGGAAGCACCGAGAGGGTCTCACGGATTTTTTTATCCACTTTACGGGCGATGCTCGGGGCACTGGTTCCGAGCGTCTTTTGGATCATAATTGCAACGGCTGGCTGATGGCCGCTGCGAATCACGTAATGCTCGGGGATGTGCCCTTTGCGCACAGTGGCCACGTCTTTCAGAAAAATCGGAGGTTGATTCGGCTGCGATCGGACCGGGAGAAAACGCAGGTCATTGAGAGACTGCACCTGTCCGTTTCCGCGAACAGGAATATCCAGGTGATTCTCTTCCAGATAACGACCGCTCAGGGTGACGTTACTGGCCAGAAGGAGTTTTTTCAGGTCGAGCAAACTGAGTCCCAGTTGTTTCAAACGGGCCAGATTGGGTTCAACCACAAACGCGGGGCGTTCGCCTCCCATCACATCAATTCGCGAGATTCCTTGAATGCTCCGCAAAGCGGGAACCAGGCGATACTCCACAGCCTGACGAAGAACCGTCTGAGGCACGCGGGAATTGACAATGGTGTAGCCTACAATCTGTTGCATCCGGCTGCCCAGATTATCGATGAGAGGATGGGTCCCGGCAGGCAGCCTGCCACTGAGCCGGGAAAGGGCTGCCGAGATCAGCTGCCGGGCAGACAGGAGATCGTACCGCTGGCCTAATTCCACCGTCACCTGCGAAACGCCCATGGCCGAAATGGAAGAGGTTCGACGAACCCCTCGAATGGATTGCACGGCCCCTTCGATCGGACGCGTGACCAGGAGCTCCACATCCTCCGGGGATGCGCCGGGGTATTGGGTCACGATATTGACAAGCGGGTAATTCAAGCCGGGAAAAAATTCCACCGGCATCTTGACCAACGCCCACCCCCCGGCAATTATCAGAAAAACAATCAATAATACGGTGTAAGCGGGTTGTTTGAGAAATTTTTCGTACACAGTCATTTATTCGAAATCCTCTGATTAAGCCATAAGTTTCAAGCAGGCAGCTGACCATCCCCGACCTCCCCTATAAATCCCCTCCTTGGCAAGGAGGGGATTGGGATTTTCCCTG
>JAADHR010000009.1 GCA_013151735.1 Calditrichota bacterium
TCTCCCACCCATCTTCCCCCTTGCTCCCAACAATTCCCCTCCCCTTGTCAAGGGAAGGGTTAGGGAGGGGTTGCTTCCTCCAACCTTCCTTCAAAATAACTCCTCGCACCCGACCAACCTCCCCTCTGTCCCCTCCTTGCCAAGGAGGGGATGGGGTTTTCCGTCTTCGTCAGCAACTCCAAGCAGAACTGTTTTTTTCATTAACAAGAAAAACCATCCCGGAAGTCTCCCACCCATCTTCCCCCTTGCTCCCAACAATTCCCCTCCCCTTACCAAGGGGAGGGTCAGGGAGGGGTCTCATTCTTTCATCTCACTCCGGTGTGACCAAAACCGCCTTTTCGCTCGGTTTCGCTGATTTCTTCTGAAAAAACCAGTTTTTCCGGGTGCACCACCAAATTGAACACCAACTGGGCAATACGATCGCCCGGCTTGACGAAAAAATCTTCTTTCGAGTGATTCACTAAAATGACCCCAATCTCGTCCCGATAACCGGCGTCAATGGTTCCGGGACTGTTGAGTGCCGTGACCCCCTTTTTCAGCGCCAGTCCCGAACGGGGACGTACCTGGGCTTCCATCCAGAGGGAAAAGCCCTCCGATGAGCCACACCCCTCCACGGGACGGTCCGGCAGTTCCACCGCCAATCCCGTGCGCACCAGGCGCCACTCCCCCGCCGGCACAACCACTTCTTCCACCGCGTGGAGATCGGCCCCCGCGTCGGAGGTGTGCTGGTAGCTTGGTAAAATAGCCTTTTCGTGCAATTTTTTAAAACGAATGGTCATTCAATTTCTCCAAAAAATTTATTAAGCAAAAAATCATTCCTTCGGGATGCTGCCCAGGCTATCCTTTCAGCTCTTCGGGCTGAAAAAATTCTCACCACCCGTATCTTTCCGGGCCCCAGGCTTTTTTGACCTGCGTTTGCTCGGCGTAGATCAGGGTGCGTTCGGGGATATCCCCCTGAACAAGTGTCCCGGCCCCAACCAAACTGTACGGACCGATTTTCACGCCGGGCATGAGAATGGCATTCACTCCCGTGCGGCAGTAATCACCGACGTATGCGGCGTTGGCCCCGGTGCGGGGAATTTCCCGGCGGCCTTTCACCCGGTGAACCGTCTGGGCGTCGTCGAAGCGGAGGTTCCCGCACACCGTAGCCGCCCCCAGGTCAGAATACGCGCCCAACACACCCCAGAACTCACCATAGTGGTAGGCGTAGGCGTTGTCGAACATCACGCCCTCAAATTCCGCTCCGTGGCCCACAAAACAGCGGTTACCAATGGTCGTCAACGGGCCCACCTGGCAGTAGCGCTGCACCGTGGCGTGATCACCCACCACCACGTGACCGTCCAGAATGGCGCCGTCTGTCACCACGCTGTTCTCACCCAGCCAGAGATTGCCGTGCACGATCACCCGGGGTCCAATCACACTGTTGGGACCCAGCACCACGTGGCCGTCCAGAATGGCAGATTCGTGCACCCGTGCGGTGGGATGAATGGCATCGGTTTGAAGGGCCTGCGCCATTTCGCGAATCACCGCTTCGTTGGCTTCCAGAATATGCCAGGGTTTGTCCACATCCACAAACAGACCGGCAGTTTCCACCGCCAGAATTTCCCCTCCCGACCGCAAAAAAATGCCGAGCGAATCGGCCAGTTCCGCCTCGTCCGGCGGCATCATACCAATTTGAATGGCCTGCGGTGCGGTGGTCGTTTTCTGAATGGCCGGAAGCACGGTCTTTCTGAGGGCAAAAAGTCCCGTCAGGCGATGGGACACGTCATCCCGCGGGTGACCCAAAATGTCCGTCACACGATTTTCCCGAACGGCTGCACCCCACCCATTTCGGGGATCTTCTCCGTTCAACGACTGCACCAGTACAGCCGCGGGAGTGTTTTCCGCTTCAAATTTTTTCAGCAGAATTTTCACATCGTCACCGGAGAACAGAACGTCGCCGTACACCACCAGCAGTTCGTCGTCCGGCAGAGATTCCCACAGTTTCGCCACCACCGGCGCCGTGCCCGGAAGCGAAAGCATTTCCCGGTGCACGTGGTCTTCTCCCACCACCAGCGCCTGAATCTGGTCTGCTTTGTAATCGGCTGCGACCACCACCTTTCCAATTCCTGCCTCGCGCAGCAATCGCAGCGCCCGGGTCAAGATCGGGACGTTGGCAATCGGAAGAGCCGCTTTGTTCCGCGTAAGACCGTACGGCCAGAGCTTGCTTCCCCTGCCGCCGGTTAAAATGAGGGCTGTTTTCATGATTGAGTTTCCTCTTTTAAAGAAACGGCGGACACACTCAACCGCAGGTACTTCCCGATTTGCATCCCCACACCGGTAATCAGCGCACCGAACAGCAGCGGAATGAGGTACAGAATCCAGGCCAGGCCGTGGGGAATCTCAAAAATTCCGGCGGCAATTCGGGTAACACCTTCTCCCCGACTGAGAGTCCAGATCAGCGGGAGAAGCCAGGCGACACCCCCTACAATCACTCCAAAAGAGAAAAAGCGTTCTATTTTGTAGAAAATCAGACCGAGTAAAATAGCGGTAACAAATGTTGCCGGCCAGGAGAAAAAGGCCAGTACCGCCCACTGAATCAGCACAAGAAGTCCAAGCAAAAGCGTCCGTTTCATGGCTATCCTCATTTTTTGGGTTCAAGTGTAAACGTAGCCACCACTTTTTTCGCCCCAAGCTTTTGCGGATCGGTGTCGTGGTGAAGTTCAAAATATTTCGCGTAGCGCCAATTTTTTACGCCGGTGGTGTAGTACCGGCTGGTCGGATTGCCGCTCTGTCCGCCCGGGTACACCCCGTAGGCGCGAATCGGCTGGCTCAGTTCCACCACCATTCGCCAACTGGCCCCGCCGTGAGCAATTTGTCCGCCCGCCGGCCGCAGGGTAAACCCGCTGCCGTCAATGGGGAAAGGCTTCAGTCCCAGCGCCGGAATGCGCAGCATGTGGCGAATTTCAAATTTGTGATGCTTGCCGTACACCCAGTTTTTCGGATTGGACCCGTAGGCCTTTTTGAAATGCCGGATCGTTTCCCGGGCCGCCAGCAAAATGATGTCATCGCGGGTTTCGCGTGCGGGCGTGAGCACATCATCAAACCAGGGGGACTTCGGTTTTTTCAGTGTGAGCTGTTCCACCACTTCCCATTCGGGGCCCCAGAGATTCCCCTTCCCGGATTTTTTGAATTCATCCTGAAAAATCAGGTCTTTGTACCGGCTTTTCATAAAATTCCACAGCGCGGGAGCCACGGCTGTGGAATCCATCCGAAAATCCCATCCGCTAAAGGCATCGGCCAAAATTTTGTAAGCCGAATCCTGCAGGGCGTGCTTTTTCAGCACGGTGAGAAAAACCGGAACAAACCGCGCCGCCGCAAAGGACCCAACGTCGTTTTGAAAGGCCTGCATGTCCGCTGCGGTGATGGAATCGTGCGTACTCAGGAGTTGGTGAATGCGCCGCGAGCGGTAGCCGGGATCCCAGTGAAAACCCATGTAGTAGGGATAGTCGTAGGACACCGGGCGCTGATTCGCAGATGAAATAAAATGCTGGGCTGGATTTTTGGTGTGCGGAATGGCTTCAAACGGGATAAAGCGCCCCCACTCGAAGGCATCAGAGGACCCGTCCACCGGGACGCGGCCGTCACCGTTGTTGCGGATGGGGTAGAGTCCGCCGCACCACATGGCGATGGTACCGTCCACATCGGCGTAGACTACATTCTGCGCCGGGACGTGAAAATAGCGCATGGCCGTCACGAAGTCGGCATAATTCTTCGCGTGGTTCAGCCGGTACACGGAGGCCACTTCCAACGTGGGCTGGTGCCCCGTCCATTTCAGGGCCAGAGCCACACTGTCCCTTTCCACAATCGGCCCGTGCACCGTCCAGCGTGTAACCATCGGTACATCCGGGCCATCTTTCACTTTGATGATTGAGGGAATCTTCTCCACCGGCTTCCACGCCCCGTTGTACCAGTAGAAATCGTGGGATGCGTCCTTGAATTTCAAGCGGAAAAAGTCGGTTACATCGGACTGCTCATTGGTGAGTCCCCAGGCAATGTGGTCGTTGAAGCCGATGATCACCCCGGGAACGCCCTGCAAACTGACTCCGTACACGTTCATCCCGGGCGTCACCATGTGGATTTCGTACCAGACGGAGGGAAGCCAGATGCCCAGGTGCGGGTCGTTGGCCAGAATGGGGTGCCCCGTGGCCGATTTCGTACCGTCAATCACCCAGTTGTTGCTGCCGCGCCCAACTTGCGGGGTTCCAAACAGATGGGGGTTGCTTTCCGCCCACCAGTTCAGAAAGGTTTCGCTGGCCGTCAGGGGCGTAGGTGAAAAACCAATGGTTTTTTTCACACCGTGGGGAAACAATTTTCGGTAGACATCCAGCGGCATACCGTATTTTTCCGGAATAATGGGCACCACGTAGGGCAGGCGATCCGGGTGGAGTTCCCGCGCCTTTTTGGCGCCCAGAAATTTCACCAGCTCCTCGTATTTGAGATCTTCGTCGCTGCCGCTCAAATCCCAGCCCATGTAGCGCAAAAACATCAGGGATTTTACCGCCGTCCAATGGTACGGGCGAAAATTCAGCAGTTTGAACTCCAGCGGCCAGTCCGCCGGCTTCAGGGGATCGATGTACGCATTTACGCCGGCCACGTACGCTTGAAGGGCCGCGTAGGTTTGGGGGTGATCGCGTTTCAGAAGCGCCAGAGCCTTTACGGACGGTGTCTTCAAGTCCAGTTGCCGCATGAAGCGATCGGTCGGAAGCGCCTGTTTGCCCACCACTTCAGACAGGCGCCCGGACACCAGCAAATCCTGAAAAATCAGGCGGAACAGCCGTTCCCGGGCATGCAGGTACCCCTGGGCAAAATAGGCATCGGCATCGGTTTGGGCGTAGATATGCGGTACGGCGCGCTCGTCAAACAGAATAGTGACAGTTTTTTGCACTCCCTGAAGGTGCAGCGTCTTTTGCGCGGGAAGCACAGCCTCGGCCTGTGTCTTCCAAAAACCGGACACCGGGTTGAAAAACCGGCCCAGCGGCGGCAGCGGGCCAATCGGAACGTCCAGCACCACAAATACCAACACCCCGATTACCAGCCAGAAAAAGAGTTTGAGTCGATTAGAGGTCATGGGTTCATCCTCGTTTATTATTTTTATTCCGTGTCTTGTGTGTTTTCACTTCAAAATGTACAAAACATTTTCTTTTTTTCAAATACCCATTTTTCAGGATAACGCCCGCAGGCGGGCGACCATTTGCACCAAATTCGCCATGCACATCCGGGAGGCCTGTTCAGCTTGTTCCGAAAAGGCAGATCCTCCCGGCTGATTGAGAAGATCATCATCCAGAGGAACATCCCGCCAGTGGGTTTCCAGAGAAAGCACGCCGGTGTACCCGTCGGCCTGAAGCGCCTGCAACTGGCCGGGCCAGTCGATCGCCCCTTTTCCCAATTCGGCAGCAGTAGGCTCACCGGTCCGGGGATCTACCACAGCATCTTTCACGTGGACGTGCACCACAAAGGGTTTCACGGCGGTGTAGCCCGCCACAGCAGATTCCTGCCCGCGCGTCCGGTAAAAGGCGTTTTGCGGATCCCAGATGGCCCGCACCTTTTCGTGATTGACCCGTTTTAGGAACCGGGCCAGTTCTTCACCGGAGCCCACAAATGTGCTGTCTTCATTTTCCACCCCGAGGGGAATACCTTCTTCTTCGGCCACACGAGCTGCGGGAAGGAATTTTTCTACCACCGCTTCGAGATCCCCCGAAACCGATTCCCGCCAGAAAGTGAACACACGAATGACGCTGGAACCCCAAATGTGAGCCAGCTCACTGACGTGTTTCAGATGGTCCAGATGCCGGAGGATGTCCTGTTTCGAATCAAACCGGCACTTGAATACCGGAGAGGCCACAGAGTGGACGTACAAACCGTTGTCCGAGAAAACGTCTTTGAGCTGTTTGGCCTGTGCAACGGTTAGTTTTTCAACCGGTACATTTTGGATGGAGCGCATTTCGAGAGCAGGCGCATTAAAATCTTTGGCAAACCGCACCACGCGCGACACGTCCTGAGAGACTTCATCCGTAATAAATCCCAATTTAAACATGAGCAGCCTCCCAGATTTTTGGGTCCACAGCAACAGGGTGATTTTCCTTTACAGCACGGTAAATGGTTTTAATCACTTTCAGCACCTTGATGCCTTCCTCGCCATTCACAGCAGGCTCCCGGTCGTGGAACACGGCGTCGGCCATATCCTCAATTTGTCGCCGGTGGTTTTCCACCCACTCTTCTTTTTGGTCCCGCTCGAACCCGAATTCGGCCCGGCGGTCCACCGGCCGACCGTCTTTCCCGCGGGTAACAAATTTGGTCACGCGGTTGTTCTCCAGAATAATTGTTCCCTCAAAACTGTGGAGCTCTAACCGGTTGGCGCCTCCACCGAAAGTGTTGGTCGCGGATTCCACCACGCCCAGCGCGCCGCTCCGGTACCGCAGCGTGGCTACCAGGGTATCTTCCACCTCAATCGGGTGCACCTGTCGGGCGGCAAAACCCGCCACCTCTGCCACCGGACCGGCCATCCACAAGAGCATGTCAAAATAGTGAATACCCTGAATCATGATTGGCCCTCCGCCGTCCGTTGCCCAGGTACCGCGCCAGTCGGCCTGGGCGTAATAGGCCGGTGCCCGAAAATCCTTGAGATGCGCATCGGCCATGGTGAGGTGACCCAGCACCTCTTCTGCCAAAAGCCGCTTCACCTTCTGAACAGGCGGATCAAACCGATTCTGAAAAATGACGCCCAATTTCACGCCTTCTTCCCGGCACACGCGGATCATTTCTTCGGCCGGAGCCACCTCCGTGGCCATGGGCTTTTCGGTGAGCACGTGTTTTCCGGCGCGAGCGGCTGCCAGTGTGGCATCGTAATGGAATTTGGAAGGCGTGCACACGGAAACCACTTGCACGTCCTTTCGGTCCAGAAAGGCGTCCAGATCGGAATAGGCCGGAACGTTGAGCGTTTGACCAAACGTTTGCGCCTTTTCAGGAAAAATGTCGTACACCGCTTTGAGTTCTGCATTTTTAGCCCGATGGATGGCTTCTGCGTGGGACCGGGCAATGTCCCCGCAGCCGATGATGCCAAAGCCGATAGTCTGTTTGGTCATTTCATTTTCCCAAATTTAATCCAAAAACTCAGTTTGTCAACCAGGTTTTTCCGCACCAGCCGATCATCGCCGTGGGAGCTTTTCCCCAATCCTTTCCCGACCACTCCGTGTGCAGCACCCCCAGCATATTCGGATTGTACATCCCGTAACGGGTCAGTACCCGCTCCCATTCCTGATGGTTGGTCAGATGTTCCCAGGGACACACCACCACCCGAAAGCCGCGTTCTAAAAAGAAGGCCGTCCCGCGGTGCATTAAGTCCAGCTCGCCCGGGGTGTTCACATCGTAAAACCAGTGGTCCATAACCAGGTTGCGCGTCAGGAAATCGGCCGTGTGTTCCAGGTGCCGGACCACGGCATTGTGGTAAGGATTCACCGAATCGGCCCAGAGACGCACGACAATGGTGGGATCGATGTCGTGAATGGTCCGGTAGGCCTTGTTCAATTGCTCGGCAAACAGGCGATAGCCCGGCTCCTCGCGATTCAAACACCGGCTGTCCGATTTCACCAGTCCTACTTCATCGTGTCCGATGTGAATGGTGTGCGGGTGCAAAAGCCGAATCACGTCCTGAACCGCCTCCGCGTGCCTTTTGTAGGTCATGGGTTCCGAGGGACACGGTTTGTGGTAGCGATCCTCCCGGGGATCAAAAATGTCCCCCGTAAAAAAGAGGGTGTCTCCATCAGCCAGACCTGACGGCGGCAGCAACCGAAATGTGGGCGGATCGGTGGTTACGATCTGGTACTCTTTTCCCTCAGTAAAAACCCGGCGCTCCGGCTGACCCGTTCGGGCTGAAGCCAGCACCGGACGCGAATCCGGCAAATTGAGCAGGTGTTTTACCCCCATCCGAGCCATTCCATTTTGAACAATTAGCGGTTCATCCTGTAAAAACACCGCCTCATTCCAGTCCTCTGAACCGGGCAGCGGCACGTACGGCACCGGCTCCACGTGAAACTGGCGCAAAAATGCGTAGTAGGCCTGAACCCGTGCCCGCTCTTCCGGATCGTCCAGGTGATAATAATTAAACGACGGCAACACCAACTGATTATATTTCAGATTCACGAATTGCAGCAGGTGGGCTTTGGCCTGCTCGTCCAGCGGGCCGCGGGTGTAAATGTAGCCGGAACGTAGCGGAAAGGCCGGCCAATCGGAAAGCATCACCGGCGGCAAACTCGCCCACCGGTCTGCCAGTTGCCAGAGCGTGACCAGTCCGTCGTGAAGGCCCTGTTCCGAAGCCGCAATCAGCACAATCCGATCCGCCGAAATGCGAATCCGGTAGGCTTCGGTATTGGCGAACGTTGCGGGTACCGCTACTCCCTCCAGCACCAATTTGTCCGCCTGCTTGCGGGTTGCCAGAATCAGGCGTTTTTTTGATACGAAATTTTCTCCTTTTTCAAGACGCGTTCCCCACTTTTCCGAAAGTGTTTCCACGAGCCGATCCACATCGGCCTGACAACTGCCATCCGAATAATCCACCAGCGCAATTTGTCCCTCCCAATCAAAAGAGGCCCCACTTTGGGCGTTAATTTCTTTTACAGGCGGGAAAAGATGATCGTACACACAGGAATCGGTTTGAACACTGGCCTCCCAGAGCCGATAGCGGTGCACCACATCGGCCAGACGGTCGCGCCGGAATGCCGGGACGTTGCCCTCCCGGAGCTCGGTTTTCAGCTGGGAAATCAGGCAGTCCTGAATCTGCCGGTGAGCCCAACCCTCAAAATAAGAGGAATCGGCGTTCGGAACGGTTTGAAATTCCTGCCAGATGGCCTGAATGGATTCCGGTTCCGGATCTGTGAGCCAGGCGGTTTCTTCTGCTGTGCGGCCGTCGTCCAGAAAAATCCGGCAGGTCACGAGATGGCCTCCCGGCGTCAGGCGGGGATCGGTCTTTGAAAGGAACACCGCGGAACCCAGCAGGGTGTGGATGGTTACCTCCGGCGTGTGGTTATCCGGAGCCAAAACGGTGAGCGTGCAGGGTTTTTCTTCCGGGAGCAGTTCCACGCGGTATTTCCGTCCTGCAAAAATCGACCAGCCTTCGGGAATTTTTGTAATGGTCGGCCGAATAATGTACGGCAACTGCCGAAGGATTTCATTTTGGGCATCTTCAATATTATCCAACCGAAAAATGAATCCCCAGCGTCCAAATCCTTCTGAAATTTTCAACAGGAAGAGATTGTCCCCCGCTTTCAGATGAACCGGCACGAAATCCCGGTCGGGCGTATCCGTACCCGGGGTGTTGTGGTCCAGAATGAGCTCACCGTTCAACCAGACGCGAATACCGTCGTTGGAGGAGATTTTGGCCATTACATCCCGTTCGTCAGGAACGCGCACGATGGCAGCGGCGTAGGCCACGGAGCTATCCGGTGGATTCATAATTGGGTCCAGTACGACCTCCGGAAAGTAAGAACGCACCCGGCGCCAGGTCACGATTCGCCCATCCGGCCGACGAACCTGCATGCCTTCATGCGGCACAATTTTTTCCTCGCCGCCATAATCCTTCAAGTAATCCCGGTAAAACCCCAGCGACGTAGAATCGTGGCGGTAGCCGGTCACACCGGGTGGCAGAGGGTTGGGAAACGGACCGCACACCAGCCATTCCCGGAAAAAGTCACCGGGAGGTGTTTTTTCATAGACCGGGATCCCGTTTTCGGTCGTTTCCTGGGCCGAAAGCCATCCGGACCCGACCCACAAAAACAGAAAAAAGAAAAAAAAGAATCGGCGAACCATGCCACCTCCTGCGTTACTTTATCCCAAACAGGTGCAATTCAATCGATTGCCTGAAAGGGCTTATTCGAAACAGTGAAAGAATTTTTGCGTTCACATCGTTTCAGAAAAAATAAATTCCTTTTTGATATCCTTAAAACGGATGTTTTTCTTGTCTTTTTCGGAAAGAATGGGCTCTTTTACCGGCCAGTCGATAGCCAAATCAGGATCGTTCCAGAGGATGCCCCGTTCATCCTTGGGGGAATAATAGTCAGTACACTTGTACTCGAATTCCGCCACATCGCTGATCACGCAAAATCCGTGAGCAAACCCCACGGGAATGTACATCTGTTTTTTATTCTGAGCGGAAAGGGTTGTGCCAAACCACTTTCCGAATGTGGGCGAGCCAAAACGGATGTCCACCGCTACGTCGAACACCTCACCTACGACCACCCGTACCAATTTTCCCTGCCCGGGATTTACCTGGTAATGGAGCCCTCTGAGGGTGTTTTTGACGGAACGGGAGTGATTGTCCTGAACAAATGTCACGCTGATGCCGTGTTCAGCGTAGCGTTTGTAGTGATAACTTTCGAAGAAAAATCCGCGGGCATCTTCAAAGACCGTCGGTTCAATCACCAAAACACCGGGAAGGGGAGTCGTTAAAACACGCATTTTTTGTCCGTTTTCTTATCGAAAATTAAGAAGAATAGCTGCGAATTCGCGAAATACCGGAATTTCACGTTTTTAAATCCGAAATAAGAATTAGTGGATTTATGGCCAAAAATTCCGTTTTAACAATATAATCAATCCGCACAAAATTTAAAAGAAAAATTTTCGAATGGTTACGTTCGTTTTTTAATCCAGAACGGGGCCGTTGCGAACCACAAAAGCGTTCCGGCCATCATGAGCTGGGCGTGGGCATTCCAGGAAATCTTCCCGGCAAAGACAAAAAATGAAGGGATCACGGTTAGCCCCAGCCCCACATACGACAAAATAATGGTTACGGTTCTCATGCCTTCACTCCTGCTGATTGCACGGCAGCCACTTTCTGCTGCCAATAACTGAATACCACATAAAAAATAATCGCCACAAAAAATCCGGGCAAACCGATAAAAAAGATCTCCAAATGCACAACATAACCAAAAAGCAGGGTCACAACCCAGGCCAGCAAGGACGGCCAGCTTAACAGGATTCCCCGCCGTTCGGCAAAATACTGTTCCAGGCCCAACCTCGGGAAAAGCCAGAAATCGGCCAAAATGATCGCACCCATCGGCATGAGTACAAATCCATACAGGGCCACAAAATCCAGCAAGCGCATAATGAGCGCCGGGAACATGGCCGCAATGGTGGTAAACACGCCGGCAATCAGGGTAATTTTCCAGCGTTTCCAATCGGGCGTGATCGTCTGCAGGGCCAGCCCGGCACGGTACAGCGTGGGATTGGAGGTCGTCCAGCCGGCAATGACCACGGCAATCACACCGGCGATTCCTGCACCCAGGTAGGCAATCGGGCCGGGCGCCACATTCCCAAGGGCTGCGGCACACAAAATCCCGGAGGCAATCCAGGCCACAAAATGCCCCAGATACATTCCAAATGCACTCAAAAAGCCGTAAGTCCACTTGCGGGCGTAGCGCAGAATCGTCATGTCGGCCATGCCGATGTGCATCGCCATGTTGCAAAACCAGGCAAAAAACATCACATGCCAGAAGGTAAATTTGGACTGTCCGGCCAGCGGCACCCCTGTCCAGATTTTTGCGTTGGCCACCCGCCAGAAATCCCCCGGCGAGTGTACGCCCAGCCGGGGCAGGACGGCCACGGCCGCTGCGATGAACACCAAAAACATCCAGGGGGAAGCAATTTTGGAAAAGTGGGAAATCTGGTCAAATCCTAAAATGGCCAGTGCCGTAACGACGGCCCCTACGGCAAAGACCACCAACACCCAGCCCACATTGGTGGGGTACACATCATTCAACCCGGGCATGGCCATGTGAAACGGCAATCCCACGGCCGTGGCTGCCACGGAAATCATGGCCCCCGCCAGAAAGGCGAACATCAGTGCGTTAATAATGTTGTAAATGAAGGTTACGTAAGGCCCCACAATCCGCCGCAGGTGCCAGTACAGATTGAGCCGGGTTCTCGTTGCCACGGGGCCGGTCAAAAAGCCCCAGCTCAACACGGCCAGAAGATTACCCACCAAGAGCCCCAGAAACAAATCGGAGGCAGTCACCCCGTGCGCCACAAACAGCGGTCCGATAATGAACTCTGTTCCGGCCACGTGCTCCCCCGCATACAGGCCAATAAAATTAGCCGGGCCATCCAGGCGGTCCGGTGTCACCGGCTCCCGGTCGAATTCGTAGAGAGCATCCAGTCGTTCGGTAAGAGTCTTCGCTTCAGGCATTTTTCCCTCTCAAATTTCTTAACTGCAGAGCACACAGAGTTCACGGATTTTTTCTCGGGGTCTCTGTGCGCTCTGCCGCTTTAAATTTTTACAAAAAATCTTTGTATTCGCCGAAGTCCACGCCCGGAATTCGCCACATGAAATCCGGGTCGACGTACGGCTCGTCATTTTCACGGCCCGCCATTAAATCCAGCTTTCTGCGAATCAATTCACCCAAATTCTCACCATAAATGAAGGTGGTTTCACCCACAGCCGAGATGGCCATGAATGTCGTCCGGGAGGTTTCCCACAAATCCAGCAAATCGCGGGCGTTTTCCATCTCATCCAAAACCATGTTGTGTGTCACCTTCTTCCAGCGGGCTTTTTCAGCCGGATCCGTAGCTTCCAAATAGCCGTGCACACCGGCAATCCAGGCTGCAATGTTTTTCTGCGTGCGGAACCAAATATTCAAGGCCCGCAGCCGATCGTACTGATCCACAAACACGGCCCGGGCGGACGTTTCCGGCGAGAGTTCCTCCACCATGTGACGGGCTTGATTCAGAGCGTCTTTCAGCGGTGGAAAAAGATTTTCGTTCATCCGCTCGACCGCCTTTGCCGCCGTAGGCTGATCGCAAAGCTTGAACAGGACGTCCTGAGCAAAATCTACCCGGGAGGGGTTGTGGGCCGTAACCAGGGAAAACTTTTCGTAGTATTCGCGGTCTTTTTCCGGGATGGCTTCAAAATTGGGCACAAATGGCCGCACAAAAAATCGGTACCACGGAAAACCCCAAACGGCGTACAGGGCAACGGGAATCGGAAATGCGCGAATGGCCGTGTCCGTTTTACGCCAGATTTGCACCAGCGCTTCCTGTCCGTCTCCCACCCAATTCCGGGCGATTTCAGCCACAATTTCGTCCGTCGGACGGGAATCTCCCAACTGCAGCCTGCGAATGACCTCCTGATTTATATTCCAGGGTGTCAGGCCGGACGGCGAAATGCCGCCCCGCGCGGCCACTTTCTGCACGGTTCCCTTTTTTAGGTTACTCAATTTCTCGGTTGCCAGCCAGGGAAACGGAATGCCCAGCAGCGGTTCAAAGGTGTTGCCCTGCCCCAAAGTGACCACAATGTGACCGTCGCTTTTCTTTTTTCGGAGAAAATCAAATTCCTTCTGTTCCTCCGGCCAAAAATCCACCAGGTAGGGGGTTTCCGCCACGCCTTTCACATCCGGGTACGACACGTGTGCGTAGGGCTGGGCCCAGTCCTTCATAAGCAGTGTAGCGCTTTCCACCTCCAGTCCGTTTTCCAGTTTTGAGAAAATGGTTTCCCGCTCCGCGCTAAGGGGATCCATTCGCAAAACGACGGTAAAATCCGGATTGACGGTTCGGGCCGCATCCCGAAGCGTTTTCAGGTAACGGACCACGTTTTCGCCCGCCGCCTTTGCGATGTCCTCGTGCGTGCGCCATTCGCGGATGAGAAACGCCCCCCCGTTTCGACCCACGTAGAGAGAATTGGTGTGTTCCATCCCGGCGCCGCTGTCGTTCGTCCAGATGGCCATATACGCCAGCTCAGGGACTTCTTTCAGGAGATTTTGCATGAGCTCCGCGTAGTGGGCGCGCGTAAGGGGATGCGCCGTGCTCAACGTGTAGCGAGGCTTAAAGCTCCGAAACGGATGGTCGACCCGCGGTCCGCGAATCATCGGGTAGCGCTCCAAAAGGGTTTCGGGCACGGTGCGGGGTTCAAAGGCCAGGATGCCCGGGTGCAATCCGTACTTCAAAGCGTAGTGGGCGTACCGCTTCAAGGTCTGAAGATTGGCATCCAGGTAGTCCTGTTCGTAGGTGCCTTTACTCCAGCGGCTTTCCACAAACTGGTCCAACGCGGCGCAGTAGGTGTAAAAGCGGGGATAATTTTCGCCCGGGACGCCGGTTTCTGCCGGTACCGGCCCGGCCAGTGCATTAACCTCTGCGTGGGTGTACCCCAACCGTGCCAATTCTCGAAAATAGGCTTCCCGATCCACTCCGGCCACGGTGCGGGAGGTTTGCGTCATCAACAAATCGTACTCCACTCGCAGCCAGCGAAAAGGTACCTCCCAGCGGGTACCTTTCTCAAACCCGGAAAGGTCCTTTGTCCACAAATCGTCTTGCACCTTGTGCCACAACGCATACAAAAGGGACGTCCAGGACGCTTCCAACACCAGTTCCTGCCCGCTTGCCCGAAAGAAAAGGTACCCGGGTTTTTCGGGAGGCTGCTTTTGTACCTGTAAGACCAGTTTTCGAGTGTCCGTCTTGCCAGCCTTACTACCGGTTTCTACCGGAATAGTGCGCCCAAGTACCTCTTGAATTTCGTCAGCAATGGTGTAAAAAACGGGTGCCGCCCCATCGGGCACAACAATGGTTTTTATCTCTGAAAATGCTTCTTGTACCGTCATTTCTTCTCCTGTTTTTAAGATCGTTGATTTTTTATTTTTCACTTGTTTGCTCATCCCATATCGAATGTTTTCATGAATTTGAATAAATATGCTTCCAGGCCACTACCATGAGTCGGCGCGAGAGCTCCTCAAAATAATCGCCCATATACGGGCCGTAGAAGGACATCAGCCGGGATTCGTACGAATTCAAATGGTAGTATTTCCCGGGCACAATGTACCCCAAATAACTGCCGTTAAAGCTGGTTTGCGTTAACAAATACCCCTTTTGGTTAGCCAGGGCCTGAAGCACCAGTCCGATTTCTCCACTCAATTCCGCCGGAATGCCCAAAAACAGCTCTTTTCCCAAAACCATGAGATTAAAGGTTGTAAAACGTTCCTTGAGGATTTTATTCGCCAGAATCGGCGCCAAACGCAGATTATCCGTCACGCGGATGCAGTATTTCGGCAGCACCACCGGCAGTCCGATTGCCAAAACAGCCACATTTTTATGAAGGGGCGTCGTCTGCAGGCGAACCAGAACGCTGTCGGCCAGGGTTTCACCAATCATTCGGGCACGGTCAAATCCGGAACCGGTCCCGGCGGGCCGGTGACTTCCCACGCCCCCTGCAAAAAAGGCGCACACCCCTCCCAGACGCCGCTCCAATTTGCGCTCCAGGTAGCCAGGGTAATCCCCTGAGATTAGAAAATTTTTTGCCGGAAGTACCGTAGCGTGGGCACCAAAGGAAACCAGAACCCCTTCGTCGCCATCGGTCTGTTTGAACACTGTAAATGTGGCCAGGTCGTTTGTCCAGCCCTTTTTTCCAACCAACCGATTCCGAATGAGCGCCGGTGCATGAAAACTCCCCCAACCGACTTCGGCCGGGGTCAAATCCCGATGCGCCTTCGTAATGGCCTCAACCACCTGAACCGTTAGAAAATGCAGGACGTTCGGATCGAAAGGCCCGGCGAATTTCTCTTCCAGCCAGGAATCGCCCCAAGCGCCGGTTGCTGAATGGCTGTGCGTGGCTGAAAAGAGAATCTGGCTTCGCGCCAATCCGATCGTCGGGCGAATGCGGGCCATAACGCTGTCGGCCAATTGTCTGGGAATAATGAGAATGTCGCCGGAAACCAGCACATATTCCCGGTTTCCGGCCTTGACGGCAAAGGCCCGTACAAACAGAGAATCATGCACGCCTATGGAGGGTTTTCCGTGCCGGTCTCCGTACCCCGCAAGCGGGGTGCCCACCGGGGGTGTGAACGGCGCCCGGCCAAATCCAACTTCCAGCGGCGCAGGCTGCACAACCGGGAGAGAGGCGTCCACATTCTGAAGATTTTTCAGGGTTTGTTCATAATAAGGTTTCTGAAAATAGGGTGTGTAATCCACCGGCCGAATGAAAACCAGCGCCAGCACAACCAGCAGGGCCAGCACAATGGCAATCGTCCAAAAAATACGGCGAATATATTTCATGGTCATACCTCACATGTTTTGAATCCAAATTCGGAAAACACAAAAAACGTGTTGAAAAACGGTGTAAATTCGTTATCATTGTGAGCAACCAAAGGGAGCAAAGCCATCTCCCAGTTAGCTCCCTATTTTTTACTCAGAGAGATTGCTTCGCCGCCTTTGGCATCTTCGCAATAACACGCTTCCCCTCACCATCCTGTCATTGCAAACGAGCGCAACGAGTAACGCAATCTCCCAAATGCCTCAATCCCGACTCAAAGCTCCCCTACGCCACCGTTTCCACGGCCATTGATCGGTGCTCTTCGGCAGAACGAATTAACGCCTCCAGCACCAGCAGATTTTGCAGACCCATTTCACCCGGCACTTCCGGCTCGCGGTTTTCCAGAATACACGAAGCAAATTCCCGGATTTCCTCTTTGTACGGCTCATCGCCGGGCTGCGTGAACGTGGTCGTCAAGTGTTCTTCCTGCCAATTTTCCAGACGTTCCAATCGGGCCGAATTAAAGGTCATGTAGAGATTGTACTCCGTTCCAAAAAGATTCAAATAAAAGGCGTGCCGGGCCACATAGTGACTGGAAAACGTTCCCAGCAGGTTATTTTGAAATCTGAAAAGCGAGACACTGCTGTCCAGAGTGTCTCCGGGCATCAGGGCGTGGCGCTGAAAGGAGGTTCCCTCCACAATCGGCCCTAATAGGTATTGCAGGGTATCAATCCCGTGGATGCCCAACTGCATGAGCGGTACCACCGGACAACTGGTTTTCCGGGTTTTCCAGGCAGGTACATTTTTGTCCAGACCGGATGGGGAGGTAAAATTCCCCTCGGCGCCCACCAGAGTACCCAGTTTTCCGCTGTCAATCTGCTCTTTGGCAAACCGAAAAACCGGATACTTCCTTACGTGGTGCCCCACCTGTAAAATGACACCGGCCTGACGTGCAACCGCTACAATAGCTTGTCCGTCTTCCACCGTATTGGCAATTGGTTTTTCCAGAAAAATGTGCTTTCCGTGAGCGGCAGCCTGTTCGGCATGCTGCCGGTGCAAATGATTGGGCGACACGATCGCCACAGCCTGGGTCCGCGGGTCGGTGAGAACGGCTTCGTCCGACACAGCCGGTTCGCACCCTAATTCCTCTACGGCTTCTTTTAAGGCAGCCTCATTGGGATCGAAACAGCTCACAATGGTAAAATTATCGCAGGCCTTAATGGCACGCCGAATCGTGCCTCCGTGTCCTCCAACTCCTAAAATACCGATGCTGATTTTTTTTGACATGGTTTTTCATTCTCCTTAAAAATTTGACCTTATTTCGAGGCAATGGATTCTATTTTGTTGCCTTCCTACCGCTTCCCGGTTTCAGGATTCCAGGCCTCCACCACAAAGTAGGGCCGGGCCTTCCAGGTGTCCGGGAATTTGGTGCCATTTCCGTGATTATCAATCGCTTCAAACTGAAAAAGCAGGCCGTGCGGTGTTAGCGGGATGTCCGCCCGGTAACGATTTTTTCCAATCCGTTTCAGATTTACTGCCTTCCATGGCAGGTACGAGGGCTCCACCTTGTAATACACCCGGGCTACTTTCACACCGGAATTGTCCGTAATGGTGGCCGTCACCGTAACGTGATCAGCCGGGATGCGGGGCTCTCGAAAGGTGTACACAATCTTCGGCGGGATCGTGTCGCTGGTAACATCGACGACAAACGGATGCTGCGGCCCGCCTTTTGGCAAGAAAGC
>JAADHR010000010.1 GCA_013151735.1 Calditrichota bacterium
CGAACGTGTTCAGGAAGAGCGTGGACACCACCTGAACCGTTGTAGCTCCGGCCAGCAATTGTTTAATCAGCCCTTCCGCATCGTGAATGCCCGTGGTTGCTGAAAGATCACACGAAATCCTCCCGGCAAGAATGGAAATCCACCGCAGGGGCAAATTCATTTCATTGGGATGGCTGAACCAGTTGGCACCCTTGATTTCCATTTTTTCGATGTCAATGTCAAACTGGTAAAATCGGTTAAACAACACCAGGGCGTCAGCACCTCGGGCACAAATCTCCCGAGTCACCATGCTCATTCCCGTAAAATAAGGACCGATTTTGACCGCAATCGGCAGCGAAACCGCTTCGCGGGCCGCCTGAACAATGTCGTAGTACACTTGCTCAATCTCAAGAGACGTCTGGTACGGGTCTTTGGGCATCAATGAAATATTCAACTCCAGAGCATCGACACCCGCGTCTTCAATCTGTTTGGCGTAGGTGTTCCACCATTTGGACGTGATACAGTTTATACTTGCAATAATGGGAATTGCTATTTCCTTTTTGGCCTGGCGAATAAGCTCAATGTACTGACGTGCGCCGTACTGCATTTCCAGTTCTGAAATCAGGTAGTTGTACTCTTCCGGATGAGCCGAGGGGCCAATCTCATCTACATCGCCTATTTCTGCACGGACCTGCTCTTCAAAAAGGGATTTCAGGACGATGGCTCCAGCGCCTGCTTTCTCAGCATCCCGAAGGCCTTGAAGGGATTGCGTTAAACTACTGCTCCCCACAATGACCGGATTCTTCAGTTTCAATCCCATGTACGTTGTTGAAAGATCAACCATTAGGAACTCCTCCATATCCGTCTTTGGCACAGCCACTTATTCAAAGAGGCACATTATAATATGGGATTCTTTTTTTCTATTATCAAGGGTTTTGTTAGGCCGGATATCGGGGAACAGGGAATGAAAATATGGAAAGGAAGAGGCAACGATTTCATGGGACATCCCCGCACATTAATTCCGAACAAAGAACCCGTGGCACAAGAGAGCCGTCCGCACCTCCCAAAAAAGGGGGAAATTTAAAAACCAACAAGCGAGATGAAATCATAAAAAAACCGGCAAAGGAAACAACCCTCTGCCGGTCTGAATTTTGGTCTTAAAAACGCCTTTTGTGCATGCCCCGTCCGCGGCGAAATCCGTGTTGTATTCCGGATGAAAGAATACGATTCAGTTCGCCTTGCGGAATGTACCGGGCCTGGTATGACCCGCCATTGGCTTTCAACTGAGATACAAAGGCTCGCATGTGGTTTTCGGAGCCACGGGTCAGCTTTTCAAACGTGCACTGAATATCCTTGTTGTCCGTTTCGGCCATCCGTTTGTGCAAATCGGCGATGTCCAAATCTTCAATCGTGGCACCCACAATCAGGGCGTCCTTCAGGGATTTTTCACCTTTAGCCACCAAGTCGTGGTACAACTTGGCCATTTCCGGATGAGTAAATGCCCCAACCGCGTTGTTCAGCACGGGATCCGAAATTTTGTACTTGTCCAGCAGCATTTTAACGGCCTCGGTGTGTCGGTTTTCGCTGTTGGAAATGTTCTTGAAAATCGACACATGCCATTTATCATACAATTTTAAATACACATCTCGGGCCAATTTTTCTTCTTCACGCATTTGCAAAAGCCCCTTTATCTCTGCCTGACTTAATTCCTGGCGGGGCAAATCCATCACGTAGTTATAAAACAAGGAGTCTTCACTTTGAGCAAATGTCAGGGTACTCATTCCCATTAAAACAAACCACAAAACAGGTACAGCCTTTTTGATCATTTTTTACCTCCTTTTTTGTGTTGATTGGTATTTACTTTAATTAGGCTGGCTCTGTTTTATGTAAAAACAACAAGTGTGCCAAAAAGAAACAATCATTCTTATTCCTTATTTATTAAGTTATTACAAATATTCTTATCAGATGATCACGATGAAACTCGCCCAAATAGTCGAATCCTTCGTCCAAACGGTCGAATGTTTTAGAGTGCCCTCTTTTCACTATTTTCATTCCTCAATCCGCTATTTCCGGATAAACCGGGTGACGGCCACATGCAAGGCTACATCCGGACTGTTGTCAAAATAGAAGAGATTTTCAAGAAAACCCGCTTCAACAGTCCAATCTTTTTTGACGCGACGTTTGTATCCAAAGACTACCTCAGATGTTCGATCTGAAAACTGGCCGTAGTGCTTCGCCACGCCGCTTTCTACCAATCCCTGAACAACCCAGGAATGACGACTTTTATTCGGGTGGTATTCCACTGCAAACAAAGAACTGAACCGCCACTGGCGTAACGCCAACCCCATGACGGCCTTATCACCAAAATAGAGGATTCCCGCATTGTAGTAAAGACGTAACGCGCGCCATCGATACCCCGAGCCCAGTGAAAGCCCCACATCCAGCTTCTGGCTGCCAAACATTTCAGTGGTTGTGGCCGTAGGAAATTTAAGATTTCCGGTGATCACTGCCTGAAACGCGCGGCTTGTATCTGACAAAAGGGACCGGGTTACCGAGAGCACCAAATTCCCCAACTGCCATCCGGAATCAGAAGAGCGGTTCACCACCTTCTCACCATTTTCCCCCGGGACAATCATTTCCACCACAAATCGGTTCCGGGGGAATTTATCCCGACCGGCCTGTCCTAATCCCATCATGCGGTGAAATCCTTCGATCGCTCCATCCAGAACCCCTCCCGAAAGGTACCGAACCGGCCATTCAACCATCACTTCAAATCGACTGGTCACTCCGTAGGCCGCCCGAAAAACGGTTTCGTGGATTTCGCCGTCCATGAGAAAACGCCGCTCGTCGTAAAGCCACATATTTTTCCACGTGTGTTGAAGCTGCAACGCCCAATTCCCCTGATCCAGCGTCCACGGAGGGTGGTGTTGTATTCCGAATCGCAACTGCTGAATGGGGGACTGGCTGCGCAGCGGGAAAAAGCCCAATGCCCTGTTCTCTTGTGCATGAAGAGCCGGCTCTTTTCCAATTAGGGCTAACCCCAGAATAATGAGGCTAAGTTTCACCATTCCAACTGACATTTTGGGTTTCATTTTCAGCCTTTTCTTAAAAGACACTAAAAGACCCATATTTTTTCGGATGTTTCTGAATATCTTCAGTCAATGCCCGAAGTGCTTTTGCCACGGCCAGCCATTCCTTGTACAGCGCAGGATCCTGTGTAAGGCGCCCAAACGTGCCCTTCCCTTGCAATTTTTTCAGCAGAGAATCCGATTGCGCTGAAATGGATATCAATCGCGTGTAAAGGGTCGAATCCGCCATGAGCTTGCCAACCGTTCCCTTACCATCACGCATACGGCGGGTAATGACCTCCAACTGCTGCGACGAATGCAACAGGGACCGGTACAAAAGGGAGTCCTGCAAAAATTTTCCGGCTGTGCCTCGGCCCTGCGCCAAAGCAGCCGTGGCCTGTCGCGTTTGCCGAACCATTTTGCGGACATCGGCAGCCATTTTGGGGTCGCTTAACAGCGCACCAACGGTTCCGTTTCCCTGAACCATATGTGCGCTCAGTTGTGTAAGATTCCGCAATAACTGATTCAAACGGGCCACGGACGAGGCTGCATCAGCCAGAAGGGCACTCGTGTCCACAATGGGTTCACTGGAAACAAAATCGCCAGGTTTAAGGGGTGGTTCCGACAACTTCCCGAGAGAAATATCCACGTATTTGTCGCCCAGAATGCCCATTGTTTTGACCGTAGCTCGAGAAGAAGCGGTAATTTGTTTGGCGTATTTCTTTTCAATTTTCAATTGGATTAAAATTCCCTGTCGGTTCTGCCGCCGGGTAAATGTCATATTTCCCACA
>JAADHR010000011.1 GCA_013151735.1 Calditrichota bacterium
ATTCTAACTCTCCTTTATAAAGAAATTGTCTTTTCAATCGAACCGGCTTTTTCCGAAAGAATCTTCAGGGTCACTTTCGTACCGGCTGGAGCGTGCAGCAGCCATTCCACTTTTTGAGACGCTCCTGAGCCCGCCAGACGGGGAATAAATACAACTTTTTGTCCGCTCAAAAGCTCTCCCTTTTCCATAAAAATCTTTACAAGAACGGGCTTGACCAACCGTGTTTGGGCCCCGAAAGCGGTTGCCGTCGGTAAAAATCCCGAATTCTTCACAAATAATGAGAGTG
The DNA here is from genome assembly GCA_013151735.1 of Calditrichota bacterium. Lineage (NCBI taxonomy): Bacteria > Pseudomonadati > Calditrichota > Calditrichota bacterium. Next base: position 287 of record JAADHR010000011.1, read on the forward strand.
AATAAACCTGATCGCCCTTTTTCTGAAGCGTTACATGTTCTACAGAAATTTTGGGAAGCAGACCCATCAGGTAGGCTACAAACGATGTTTGTTTCTGAACCAGGCCAGGGATTTCCACGTCCGGAGCGGTTGTTCGCATGAAGGGAACAAACCCTCCGATTTCCACATCCCCCAACTGCGGATGCCGAAAAGGCTTCCACGGGACAAAACCTGACACGCCCTGAGCCTTAAAATAGGCCAGCCATTGGCGATCGATACGTAACGGATCTTTTTTTCTTTGTCCGATCTGTTTCATTGGCATTTTGGGTTTCCGTTTGGAAAGGGACTTTTTTTGTAATGAATCCCCTTTTGCCGACTTCGGCGGAATCACCATGAGGGACGTTGCAAAATTGGGTACCCCGTACTGAAAATACACCCATTTGTAAAAACTCCCTTTTCCGCCGTCGGAACTCTCAACCGGTTCCGAACCCTTCGGAATCTGCATGAGCTTTTTGTAAACCCGGCTTACCCGATCAAAATACGGAATATCCCCGCGGGCCACGTTTTTTTCGGGCTTGTGTGACAAACGCCACCGCTGCACGGACGACGACCGGTCCGCCGGCTTCACAGACCGCTGCGTTGCTTTGGGCGGATGAATGAGATTGTCATGCAAGCAGTACGTTAAAACGAGCCCGATATTTCGGTGATCAAATAAAAATTTGGAAATGGCGCGCGTTTCTTTTTCGCTTTCCATATATTTCCCCGCACCTGCCTTAAATGCCGGATATTCCTGGGGAAAGTTCCAGTCGATGTTCACCCCGCCCACGCCATCTTCGTTGTAAAGGCCGTCGCCATCGTTGTCCGTTCCTTCTGTGTAGATTTTGTAAATTCCCGTCTCTCCTTTTGCCGGGTCCGCTTTTCGAAGTAATTCCGGGGTTTTGGGATCGGGAATGTAGGATCCCTCAGGGTCTCTCTTCCGCATCAGGGTAATCAGCCCGTCGCCATTCAGATCCTCCGGCCCGTCTTCATCTATAAGACCGTCATGGTCGTCGTCGGTGGGGGTGTTATTCCAGGGATGATCCTGTTTTATTTTTTTGAAATAGTAGGCCGCTCCTTCCGGATTTAGTCTTGGAATAACGTAAAGAACGTGCCGGTTCAAAAGCGTCGTGACCGAATCCACCTTGCCGAAATTTTCCACCAATTGCCTGACAGTACCGAGGGCCACTTCGCTGCCAATCAGATGATCGCCTTCCACTTCACCAACCAGCAAAATGCCGGGGCGGGAATCCAATTCAGCGGGGCTTCCGTTACCCACACGAATGAGAAGCAGGGGTTTTCCCGTGGCTGTTTTTCCCAAGAGAGCCGTATGAACAAGGGCCGGAAAGTGTTTCGCCAATCGATCAAACGCGCGTCCCAATTCTCTATTTGAATGATATCGAATTTTGTTCACGGTGCCATCCGCGGGAATCACCGCAATCAAAATCATCAGAAACAGAAAAAAAATCATTAAAATACCATGTTGTTTCTTTCCCATGGAGGCATCTCCTTGCCTTTGTCGTTTGTTTTCAGAGCTGTTGTGGCCAGCTCGTTGTGCTATTCTTTAATGACAATCATTCGGGGATTGGTCATCTCTTCGATGGCGTATTTCAGACCTTCACGCCCCAGACCACTTTGCTTGTTTCCACCATAGGGCATCTGATCCACCCGAAATGTCGGGTAATCGTTGATCATTACCCCTCCCACGTTGATTTTTCGAATGGCCAGCATCATGTGCGTTGTGTTTTTCGTAAACACGCCTGCTTGCAGTCCGTAACGGGACTCGTTCACCTGAGCGACAGCGTCCTCAAATTTGCGGAAGCGACTCAGTGAAACGACGGGTGCAAAAACCTCGTCCTGCATGACTTTCATTTCAGGGGTCACGTCTGTAAGTACAGTAGGCTGAAACATCGCCCCCTCACGTGTGCCGCCTGTGAGAATTTTGGCTCCCTGAGCAACCGCTTCCTTCACCCAGGCTTCTGCCCGCTCCGCTTCCAGTTCGGAAATCATGGGGCCCACATCACAGGCAGGATCCAGAGGATCCCCCACCACCTGTTTCCGGGTTTCAGTAACAAATGCGTCCACAAAGTTATCCCAAATATTTTCGTGCACATAGATACGCTGAACCGAAATGCACACCTGGCCGGAATTGGCATAGGCGCCCACCACATTTCGCTTTACAGCCCACTCCAGGTCGGCATCTTCATCCACAATGGATGCCGAATTCGATCCCAATTCCAGTGTCACTTTCTTAAAATCCGAGTGATTTTTAATCCATTTACCCACGGGGGGACTGCCGGTAAACGTCACCATCGCCAGATCGGGATGCGTAACCAGCCAGCCGCCTACCGTCGAACCCGGCCCAAAAATGATGTTCAGCGCTCCGGCAGGCAATCCGGCCTCCAGTAACAATTCTCCCATTTTGATGGCCGTTAAGGGGGTGTAGCTGGAGGGTTTTAAAACCACTGTATTTCCGGAGGCGATGGCCGGGGCCACTTTATGGGCCGCCAGGTTGATGGGAAAATTAAACGGGGGAATCGCACCGATTACCCCAATCGGAAACCGCAAGAAAAATCCGAGCCGCCCCTCCCCGCCGGTGCTGGCATCCATGGGAATTGTTTCGCCGTGGATTTGTTTGGCTTCTTCGGCGGCAAATTTGAAGGTTTCCCTGGCCCGATTGGCCTCACCGATGGCATACTTCCAGGCTTTACCCGATTCTTGAGCAATGGTTCGGGCAATCTCTTCACGATGCTCGGCAATCAGGTCGGACATTCGTTCCAGAATTTCCGCCCTCCGATGGGCCGGCATTTCGGACATGACCTTAAAAGCTTCCTTTGCGCTTTGAACCGCCCGGCTCACATCTTCCTTGTTGGCTTTGGGGACCGCGCCCAAAATCTCCCCGCTATACGGGCTTTTGACTTCAAATTTTTCGTCCGATGAAAGCCACTCTCCGTTTATAAGCATGCCGAATTCTTGTGCCATTTCTCCCTCCTAATTTTATGGCCGTAAGATCTTTGTTTTCAAAGTTAACAAAATAATT
>JAADHR010000012.1 GCA_013151735.1 Calditrichota bacterium
TTTAGAATCAACCGATAGCCCGGTGAATTCCGATGCAGCGAAAGCTGGGTCGGCGGATCGCCCACGGCATGCTGGTAATCCTCCGGATCGTGTCCCCCCAAAAAGGTAAACGTCCCCTTGCCATAATTTCCGTGAATGTATTTGACCATGTTCGTGCCGGGGACTTCCCCCAAAATGACCACATACGGCTTAATCTTTTTTCGATTAAACGCAGTGGTTTGTCCCATGAACCCCTTCACCACATTCACGTGGTCCTGGGTTAACATGGTGGGAACCGGATCGTACTTGGCAGAGAAATCGAACAGCGTAAACGCCTCCGCTTCCGGGCCCCGCAAGGGGGCGGCATAGCTGGGCGGAATGTCAATATCAGAATATTCGTACACGTAGGGATTCAATTCCAACCGGAAATTGGTAAAGGCAAATGTTTTGGAATAATCCAGTTTGGCCTGACAATTGGGGTCGGGCGGGTCCCCGTCAAACACAGCCGGGACAATATCCACATTTTGCGCCGCCAGAGCGATGTCAATCGTGTCCGTCGCCGAACACATGGCAAAGAGAAAACCTCCCCGCTTCACGTAATCCTGAATAATCCGGGCAATGAATTTCTTTTCGTCCGACACCTTCTTAAACCCCAATTTGTGCGCCATCGCCTCATTCCGCTTCACGTCTTCAATGTACCAGGGCGCATTTCGGAAGCTGGCGTAGAATTTTCCAAACTGACCGGTAAAATCTTCGTGGTGAAGGTGCAGCCAATCGTACTTTTCCAGATCGCCCCGGGCCACCTCTTCGTCCCAGATCTTGGTGTACGGAATCTCCGCGTAGGTAAGGGCCAGCGTAACGGCATCGTCCCAGGGGCGTTTGTTGGGCGGTGTGTACACGGCTATTTTGGGCGCTTTCTCCAGAAGAACGACATCCATGTTATTGTTTTGAATGGTGTTGTAGATTTGAGCCACTTCCGAGCCGCCGACCTTTTTAAACGACACCCCGCGCAAACGCAGCTGTCGTTCAATCTCGGGATAATAATCCGTCATAAAAGAGCCGCCCCGGTAATTCAGGAGCCATTCCACATTGATGCCGCGTTCCAGCGTCCAGTAGGCCACCCCGTATGCCTTTAAGTGATCGGTCTGCGTCAAATCCATGGGAATCAGGATCTTTTGCGCCCGAAGTGACCCAATCCCCCCCAAAAATATCACCAGAAAAAATACCGAAATAAGTTTCCACGCTTTCATGGCTGACCTTCTAATTCTCGTACCTTTTTTCTCAATTCGTCCCCCAGAACACTCTGCGGGTAGTGGATCAAAATGGATTCGTAAGTTTGCCGGGCCTTCTCAAAATCTTTCAAATCCTTTTCGTAAATGAGTCCCACCCGATTGAGCGCCTCATCCGAATAAACACTTTTTGAATAGGACGTTACCAGCAGCTGGTAAATCTTAATGGCACCGTACCAATCCTTCGTTTTCTCCTTGATTCGTCCCGCCTCCAATAAGGCCCGGTCCGCCAGCGGCGCCTGGCTGTCCAGACTGACGGCTCGCAGCAGTGAATCCACTGCCGCTTCATAATGATTTCGCCGGCTCAGGTACATCCCACTGGCAAATAGCTGCAGGGCCGCGGCGTGGTCATCTTTGTTTTCCTGAATAAGCAACTGTAAATCCAGTGCGTCGTTCACAAAAGGACTGTCGTATTTTCCATACGTGTTTTGGAGGATTTTTTTAATGGTCTTCAAACTTCCCTCAAAATTCTTTTGGTAGAAATCCAGTTGAGCCAGTTTAAAAAGGGCCTCATTTTGAAGCGATCGGATTTTGCCGGAAGAAAGCGCCGGTCCCCTGAGGGAATTTTGAAGAACGGCCACCGCCTTTTTCAGATTTCCTTCCGCAACGTAGCAATCCACCAGATGAAACGTGGCCGTTATTTGCTGGCGTGTGTTAGGAAAATTCTGAACAATCCGTTGAAAATACCGGATGGCCTGCTCGGGATCGTGCTTCTGATTAAGAAAGATGTCCCCCAGCCGCAGCAATGCCTCCAGCGACCAACTGGATTTGGGATAGCGCTCAATAACTTGCTTGTACAGAACTTGTGCACGGTCGTATTCCCGGGTTTTGTAGGAAATATCCGCAAAATAATAGGTGGCCTGGTCTCTCCGGGGAAAATTTGGAAAATCGCTGAGTAATTTTTGAAAGGCCTTTTCCGAGATGGCAAATTCTTTTTCCCGGTACGTATCCAGCGCAAATTGATACAAGGCCGTTCCGGGAACCCGTCTTTTCCGGCTGCCGGACAGCCCTGATTTTTCAAGAACCAAAATTTCTTTCAGCGCTGAATTGTAATCCCCGAAACTCTGGTAAAAGCCCGCCAAAACCTTTCGAAGCGCGTAATTCTTGGGGTATTTTTTGACCCACTTTTGAATTGCTTTTTCCACGGCAGGAAACGTGGTTTCATCCAGCGGGAACCGTGCTATCTGATTTTGGACAAATGGCAACTGGTAGGGCTGGTCCTTCAGAAACCGGATGTACTCATCCGCCGCTTTCGGATAAATCTGTTGAAAGGTGTAGAGCTGGGCCAATTCCATGGCAAAAAGATCCCGTTTTCCAATGGCCTTTCTCCCCTGCAGGTACACGTCAATGGCTTTGTCAAACAGCCGGTTCTGAAGCATCACGCTGGCCACAATGCGGTACACGCCGGGATTGCGCGGATACTTTTGCAAGATCCCGTTCCACACCCGGTATGCGTGGATCTCATCGCCCATTCGAAAATAGACGTCACCCAATTGCGTTTGCAGCTGGATGTCCCGCGGATTTTGCCGAAGGCGCGTTTGAATGAGATTAATGAGTTCCGGGTACTTTTTTATCCGGAGCAGGTTTCGGCGGAGTCCCTCAAAATAGGTGTAATTCTGGGGGTAATTCTCGTAAAGCGTCTTGTAGAGATTGGCAGCCTGTTGATACTGCCCCAGCTGCTCGAACTGGCGCGCCAGCCGGAATTGGCTGTCGGCCACACCCGATTGTTGAGCTGACGACGGATTCGAAAAAACGACGGTCCAAGCAGCCAGTAGAAGGAAAAAAGCTGCCTGACGGGTTATTGGGGGAATCACCAATGGCATCTTGAAAACAGGTTGTCCTTTTTTCCGATTAATTTTTTGCATGGGTTTCTTCATAAAGCGCTTCATAATAAGATTGAATGAGATTTAGAAAGTCCTCTGAATAGCCCGCTTTTTTGGCCCGCAAAATGTCCTCCTGTAAGCGATCCCTCTTTTGAAGCAGACCGCGGGGCAGCACGCCCGGACTTTTTGCAATAAAGCTTTTGCCCGCCTCCGATTTTCGCCGCTTACTGAAATCCCTCTGACGAACAGAGCGCTGGGCATCCAACAAACGCGACAGAATCTTCTGCTGGCGGCGAATTGTCTCCCGATCCAGTTGACTCAATTCCATGCGTTTGGCAATGTCACCCATTTCTTTGGCCATTTCCTGCATATTTCCGAGAACATTGGAATGCTCGCCGTATTTTTCCTGCAAGTCGCGCATCATTTTCTCCAACTGCCTCTGCTGGGCCGCCAGCCGACGCAGCCGTCCCTGCTCTCCCTCCGTCAATCTCCCCTGCTTGGACAATTGAAGGCTGAGCTGCAGGGTTTGTTGATTAATGCCCTGCTGCTGCCCGGCCATTTTTTGCAGCTGCTTTAGGTATTCCTCCATCCCCACCGAGGATGCGGCCGACGCCAGGCTCTGCATGGATTGTTGAATGTTTAGCACCGCTTCGTTGAGCGCCCCCATCGCCTGTTTCTGATGTCCCGATGCCCCGCGCCCGTTTCGCTCTTCCATTTGCGAAAGCGACGTTTTCATGTTTCCCATCGCCTTTCCAATGGCCTTTCCGATCTCAGGGGTGACAAAAAAGGTTTTTTGAGACAATTGGTACAATTCTTTGGTAAGCTGGTTTAAGTTGTTTAAGAGACTGAGCTGCTTTTCTGCCATCTGATTAAATTTCGGGCTCACGGACGACAACCCTTTCGTCTGGTTTTGCAGGGCTTCCTGCTCCTTCGACAGCCGCAGTAATTCCGTGGACGAGCGCGCCAGTTGCTTCATCACTTCTTGTTTTTGTTTGTTTACGATTTGCTTTTTCATCTGGCTTAACATCTGGCTTAAGTCTTGAAGACTCTGCTCGCTCATTTTACCCGATTTCTGCGCGTTCTGCGGATTGTTTTCCTGAAGCGCCTGGGTCATCTGCTGCATCTGCTCGGCAGATTCTCCCGCCTTTTCAATGGGCGCATTCATTTTTTCCGCTTTCATGTCCGGAAATTCGGTCATCTCTTTCTGAAGCGCTTTTAACTCCTCTTTGAATCTCTGCGTGTCCTCCTGAATTTTCTTTTCCAGTTTCCGGAGAGTTTGCCTGTCCTTTGCCGCTGCTTTCTCCAATGACCGATTGACGGTTTTTTGCCGTTCCTTCAGATTTTCAGCCATTTTTTTGGCCTGATCCAATCGCTGCTCAATTTGCAGACGTTTCAGTAAATTGAGGGTCCGTTCCAGGGATTGCTGAAAATCGTTTTCCGTTAATTTAAATTTATTCGCCGTCCGTTCCAATTTTCTGGAATCCATCTTTTCGAGGGCCTTCTTTAAATCCTCCAGAATTTTCTTCATTTCCGGCGTCAGGACCTCATTAAACAATTTCTGAATTTCCATGTATTTCCGGATGGTCTCTTCGCTGAGCATATTATTTTGCCGGAGCCGATCCATCACCTGATCCAGCTGATCCTTGACCTTTTCCGACTTCTGGGTCAAACGCTGCTGTTTTTCCGCCAGCTCCTGCAATTCCTGTTTCTTCGTCCAGTTCATTTCAGGGTTGCGCTTCATCTCATCGGCAACCTTGTTTACTTCCCGCTTCAATTCCTTGCTCTCACGGACCAGCTCCTCCAGCTCCTGAATGGTTTCGTCCTGGGCGGAAGTGGTTTCGTGGTAGATTTCTGCCATGGAAGGAAAACGGGCCATATAAGTTCTGGAAACGGCCGATTTAAAACCCGAAACGGCATCGTTGTCAAAAATCTTTACAAAATATTCAGCGTAATCCCCCGGAAGCATTTGCAAGGAGCTCAACTGCCAGGTATAATCGAAATCCAGTTTTGAACCGCCGTTCCGGGGTACCTGCAGCTCTAAGGCGTGAAAATTGGTATCCGGTTCCGTGACCACCACAGCATGGTGCACACGATAGTTGAGCTCGGCGCGGGAAAAGCCAAAGTCATCCTCCGCGTGAATCTGCAGCGGCAGAATCATGTCCTCATTCACATCCACGTCCTGACCCGGCCGGGTGATTTCCACAACCGGCGGCTGATCGGGAACGGCAACAATTCTGTAGTGAATCGGATCGGCATTCCGGTGTCCGTTTTCATCTTCCAGACGAATAAAATAGGAATTGTCCCGGCGAACGCTGAATTCTCCCCGGGCCCCGCGATTTTGGAGGCGCAGGCGAAGCGGTTTTCCCTGCTTAAAAACGACCGCCGCTTTGGCAATCGGCTTGTTGGCCCTTATGCGAAGCCGCACGCGCGTTCCCTTCAATGCCGTAATATCCCCCTGATTTTCCTCCAGCAGCCGGGACCCCATCCCCGTGTACGCCGGGAAAATCAGTTCTGCCTGCAAACTGCGCACCATCGGGCGTTTTTCAACCGTCACGGCGAAACGCTGTGTTTTTTGTTTTCCGGCCTGCACAAAATAGGTCAGATTCTCCTTCAGATTCGGCAGCTCAAAGGAGTAAATTCCTGTCGAATCCGGCAGAACCCCTTTTTTCTGGGAAACCTTGCGCGACTGCTCCCTCCAGAAAATCTGAATCGGGCGGCGAAAAGCACCTTTGATCTTCACGGTTCCCCGCAACGTATCACCGCTCAAACAGGTCCAGTCGCCCGGTGAGACTGAAATGGCCTGAATTTCTTTTTCCCGAAAGGATTGGGTGGGATGCAAATAGTGGGTAACACTCTCCCCCAGGGTTCGATTAAAAACAACGAAAAATACGGCAAAAATGAACAGGCTTAATGAAAAGGTCTCCAGCGCACGGATGGCCGGTTTCAGGGAAATAAGCGATAAAATCTGTCGGCCGCTTATTTTTTTAAAAACCGTCTTCAGAAAAACGTCCGCCAATTCCTTCGAATAGTTTTCCACATTTGTGCGAATATCCCGAATAATCTGCAGGGCGTCAATCAGTTCGTCGCGAATATCCGGAAAGGCGCCGCCGACCTCCGCGGCCAGCGCTTCATCCGAAAAGGCCTCCCGTGAGCCGATGAATACGCCTCCGGGGAAAATGACGGTTTTTACCCAACAGACAAGGGAGCCTGCACCCCAAATACCCAGCAGGGTCTGCCGAAGAAACGGAGGAAGCCTGAAAAGAGCCTCTGCCGCCAGAAGAAGAAACAGAAAAAGGACCTGGCATGCCAAAAACTGAAAGAGGCCTTTGGAAATAAGAACCCATCGCTTTTTCCGGCGATAGGCGTGGAGCTTCTGTAAAATGCTCTCGTATGTTTGGGGATGTTTTGGACTGTTGGTCATCGGATTCTTTTTAATTAAACAATGCCCAGATAACAATATTAACGCCCATTTTCAGGGCCTGGATTCGCACGGGTTCAGGGTCGTGGTGAACATTCGGATCCGCCCACCCATCCGATATATTTGTATTAAACGTATAATAAACCACCATGCGCCCGTTGTAGAAAATCCCGTAGCCGTGCGGCGGCCCCGGGTAGTGTTCGTGCGTTTTAGGCAGTCCCTTTGGAAAATCAAAGTGAATGTGGTAAATATCGTGTGTAAAGGGCAGCTCAACCAGCTTTTTTTCAGGAAACACCTTTTTGATTTCGCGGCGAAAATATTTGTCCATTCCGTAATCGTCGTCCGCGTAGAGGAATCCTCCGTGAATCAAATAGTTGCGCAAATTTTTGGCTTCCGTTTCTGAAAAGACGATATTTCCGTGTCCGGTCAGGTACAAAATGGGGTACGAAAAGAGTTTTTCGTCCGTAAGTTTGACGCGCGCCTCCGTGGTTGCTACCCGCATGCCGGTTGCACGGGCCAAATATTTCAGAAGATTCGGAATAACGGACGGATCGTTGTACCAATCCCCGCCACCCTGGTACCACACCCTGGCAATGGTAAAGGGTTTGGACGGTTCAGCGGCCCGGGATGGTGAGCCCCATCCCAACCAAAGAAGCATTCCACATAAGATTATCTTCCCCGTCCCATAAACTGTTTTCATTTAAAACACCTGAATCCCAATGGCGACAACCATTCCGATGGCCGCCACAAGTTTTAAAAGCTTCCCGCTTACTGCTCCCAGAAACGCCCCCCAGCCCACTTTTAAGGCACGGGCCGCGTCTTTCTCGTGCAGTAATTCCAATAAAAACGCACCGCCAAAGGCCCCGGCAAAGGCACCCAGGAGGGTTCCCAAAGGCGGCACCAGCGGCGTAAACCAAATGGCACCGAAAAATCCTCCCAGAATGGCGCCCCACATTCCCCACGCGGACGATCCAAATCGCTTGGCTGCCCAGGCCCCCAGAATAAATTCAACCCCTTCCACCAAAAGAGAAATCACCAGAAGAGCCAGCAAAAAACCCGGAGAGATTTTTTCAAAATGAGTGAACAATCCCAGAACAAAGGCATCGGCCACAATGATGAACGTTCCCGCAATCCCAAAGGGAATCACGGCAATGCCAGCCAGTAAGACCATCCAAAAAATAATCATTCCCAGAACTGAAAGCATCACAGTCCCCGGCTCTTTGTCGTCTTTACGGCTGACACATCCCGAATACGCCCGTCTTTTTCGGAGCGAATCACCTTTTGTTTTTCGATGGCCTGAATAAATACATTCCGATCCAGCTCCGGCAAATAGGTCAGTTTACGCTTGTTCAGGGCAATTCCAAAATCGCGGTAAAAGTGATCGGCCAGAAAATTGTTGGTACAAACCGTGTAGGTTCGGGACAATACCAGGGGTTTGCCATCTACCGTCACCGTTAATACCCGCTGACCGGCGGGCTTACGGGAGTCGTACGTAAACCGAACGCCGGACACCTGTAAAAACTCGCCCCGCCCATTGACATTCTTTTCCAGGATGGTCTTTAATTCCCTGCCCGTCACCGAAAAGGTAACAAAATAATTGGAAAACGGATTGATCTCCCACACATCTCGTTTTCGAATGGGGCCGGCGTAAAGGTCCTTCCGCAGCCCCCCGCTATTTTGAAAGGCGATGTCGGTTTTTGCGTAGGCCCGCATCACATCGGCCTCCCAATCCCCCAAATTGCTTTCGGCCCGATCCGATCGCAGCCAATCGGTTTTCAGCTGCCCGATTACCACATTTAATTCTTCCGAGACCTGTTTTTCCAATTCGGCTACCTTTTTCGCCACAACCGGATCCGGTGCGATCTTGCTCGGAAGCACGGGAATCAGATGCTCCGTATAACGCACAATGGTGTTGTGGGTCGTGTCAACCCAGAGGTCCAATTTCCCCAAGTAAGCGCCGTGCGCCCCGGCCTGGCAGATGATCGTGTGATTGACCACTTTCGGTTGTTTCAGAACCGTGTGGCTGTGTCCGCCAATGATGACGGCAATACCGGAAACTCTCGACGCCAGTTCTTCGTCCCGCTTGACCCCCATATGGCTGACAACCACAAAAAGATTAACGGAATCCTTTAGCGCACGCATATATTTCCGTACGACGCGCTCGGGGCTTAGAATTTTTAGCCCTTTTACATTTTGAGGAAGCGTGAGTCCCAATAAATTGGGTGTAATCACTCCAATAAATCCAATTTTCACCCCGTCTACCTTTTTAATCAGATAGGGCTTTACAAAGAGCTTTCCCGTTTCTTTATCAAAAATATTGGCAGAAATCACCGGAAATTTTGCTTGCGCAAGCTCTTTTTTCAGCCGGTCTTTTCCGTAATCAAATTCATGATTTCCAAGTGTAAACACATCCGGGCGAATCAGATTGAGGAGTTCAATCTGGGACATGCCTTTGGTCAAAACCGAAATGGGGGTTCCCTGAAATTCGTCACCGGCATGTACGGCCACGACCCAGCTTTTGCCCTTTCCGTATTTATCCAGATAAGCCTTTAGATAAGCTGCGCCTCCCACCTTTATTTTTTTCCCATTTTCTTTTTTAACCATCGGAACATTTTGCGAATGGAAGTCATTCCAATGCAAGATTCGAATGTGTTCCTGTCCGAAAACGCTCCCGGCGAAAAGAAAAAGAAGCAGGATGGCGGCACTCAGGCGCCGTTGAAAGATACGTTTCATGATCATCCTCATATTAAGACAACACGGTGGGAAAGCCTTCCCACATTCAGAGAAACCAATTTATGCAAATTCTTCTGACATCTTGCGAATGAGAAGCAAGAAGATGAATAAATGCCCGGCGGACTCGCCCTTGCCTCAATTGTCCTTTTTCATTTTAACATCAATGTAAACATTTTTCCGGAGGCTCTGAACCCATTTCTGGAATTCTTCGTTTCGTTTTCGGGCAAGCGCCATTTGTTCCAACTGTTCCCAGTCTTTGTCCAGACTCCAGGCGCCCCCTTCGCGCCGATCATTCAGCTTGACAATATGATAACCAAATTTTGTTTTAAAGGGCTCGCTCACTTCACCCACCTTCAGGGTTTCCGCAACCGCCCGAAACTCTTTGACCTGCAGCTGATTGATCTCAAACCACCCCAGGTTCCCGCCCTTGTCTTTCGTCGTTTGGTCATCCGAGTATTTTTTCGCCAGTTCTGCAAAATCCTCACCGGCTTTTGCCCGGCGGTAGAGCTCTTTTATTTCCTTGACCGTTTTTAGTTCATCCTGTTGGCTGGGAACCACGCGAATCAAAATATGGCGCACACGAATCTTCTCACCCTTCCGATCAATCAACTGGATGATGTGGTAGCCAAATTTTGTTTCCACAATTCCCGAAATTTGACCCGGCTTCAATTTAAACGCCGCTTCCTCAAACTCTTTCACAAAGTCGCCCCGTTTTACATATCCCAGATCGCCGCCCTTAGGTGCCGAACCCGGGTCTTCCGAATATTTTTTGGCCAGTTCCGCAAAGTCGGCGCCGGATTTAAGCTGCTTCAGAATTTTTGAAATCTTTTCATAGGCGGCTTCTTTTGCATCTTTTCCTGGTTTCACGGTCAGTAAAATGTGGCTCAGATTTACCGAGGTTCCCCTTTTGGGAAGGCTGTCTTTCATCGTTTGATAGAAGTGTTCCACTTCTGTCCGGGAAATGTGAATTTTCTGGAATTTTTCCTGCTGAAGTTTATCCACCAACATCCTGTTTTTAATGTCATCCCGGAACTGGCGTTTAATCTTGTTGATGGAGCCGCCGAAGTATTTTTCAACCGCCTCCTTTGAACCCATTTGCTGAATCCACTGTTGAACCTGGTTGTCAAGCGCCTGATCAACCTGGCTGTCGTCCACTTCAATACTGTCTTCGCGAGCCTTCTGGAGAAGAATCTTTTGCACAATCAAATTCTCCAATACCTGCTTGCGGAGCGCTTTTAATTTTTCCGGGTTTTTCTGCAAATCAATGCCCATTTGAAGCGCCGTGTTAATGGTGTACTGATTCACTTCTGAGCGGAGCACAATCTCATTTCCCACAATGGCCGCAATTCCATCAATAATTTGGGGTTGCTGCGCCTGCACACTCGAAACAAGGAATAATAGTCCGAATAACAAAATACCTAAACGACTTTTTACTTTCAAAGTGCTTTTCCTTCCTTTCTACCTTCTGCATTTGCCTTATTCAATTCATTCAAAAAATCTGAATTTATTTTAATTTCTCTCTCTGCCTCTGAACGATTTAATAATGACTGTCTGTCCGATTTCAGCATTTTTCACACAATGCGTTTTTTCGAACAGGCCCACTCTTCACGGTCATCTTTCACAATCCCGTTGAATCGCTTTGAGTCTCATTCAATACATTTAAATTCATAACAATATTCTGTTGATTTTTTAAGGAATTAATGTATTGATGATAGATTTCCCGTATTTTCTCCTCCTGGAGAAGGGCTACAATTTTTGCCCGAACTTCTTCAAAGCTGCGGTAGCTCCCTGATTTTTGCCGATCCAGAACCTGAAACACATAATATCCATCCGCTGTTTTCAGGGGACCAACAATTCCCTTAATTTTTGTGCGCTTCACCACGCCTGAAAGAGCAGACGGAATATCGGTTTTGGGGATGTAGCCCGTATCCCATGCCTGCGATTGTTCCTTTTTGGGAAAGGTTACCTTCATGGCCTGACCAAAGGATTTCCCGCTTCGCAGTAAATTCACAAAGGCCTTCGCACCCTTTTTTTGTTGGAACAACACAATGCCCAGTCGGATTTCATTTCTATTTCTGACAAAACTGTCCTTATGCCTCAGATAATATCCCCGAATGGTACTGTCCGGGATCACCGGCTTTTCCGGAAATTCCTTTTCCAGAAGTTTGTTGGCCAGAAGCGCCTTTTTGACGCTTTGCAGTTCCCTTTGAATATCCGGCAGATGATCATATCCTCGTTTCCGGGCTTCCTGATACAATACCTCCGTATTAATCCACCGCCGGACATAATTCTTTTTTTCATCCAGCCGGATACTCTTTGAAAGGGCACCGGGTATCTCCTGATTAATCTCCGAAGCCAGCAATACAGACTTTCCAACCCGCGCCACAACCGCATCTTTCTTGTTCTGTTTGTTTGTCGACGAGCAGCCAACCCAGAAGGACGCGGCAATAACCAGAATCATCCATGCACTGGCACGTTTCATTAAAACCTCAAATTTCATCGGTTGTGTATTCCTTAAAGGTGTTTTCCAAATTCTTTTCAAAGATAACAACGGGCATTTTTTGACGCAGCTCCTGCATCCACTCTTTTTCTCTCTGTTTAATCAAGCGTGAGCGGAGATCTCTTTCCACGTCAAAACGGGCTTCATTAAATGTTTTTTGCCGCTCCGGCTTTTTGCCCAGAATTTTAATCACATAATAATTTTTTCCCATGACGATAGGTCCGCGGATTTCGCCCACTTTTGCGCGAAACGCTTCCGTTCCTATCAGACCGTAGGAATTATGACTGATGTATCCCAGCATTCCCTTTTTCTTTTTTGTAATGACCATTTGATTATATTTTTCAGCCAATCCGGAAAAATTGGCTCCTCTTACGGCCAGCCGGTACACCTTGTCGGCCAACTGTTTATTCTTTACCATAATAGCCTGAACCTTCACCTTTGGGGGAATTTTGTAAAGACCCGCATGTTCCCGGTAATATATTTTGGCCAAACTGTCATTTACAACCACTTTCTTCAGGATTTCTTTTGAGCGAATGGCCTGGTACAGCTGGCTGTCCACCCAATCCCGAATTTGTTTTTGATAACGCGGTTTTCCAATCAAGTGCCGTCGTTTTCCCTCAACAACGATGATTTCTCGTTGTAATTTGTTGGAAAGAATGTCCCGAATGCCCTTCGCGCCGCGAATCGGTTTTCTGGGCCGATGGTGGGGACCGATACTCACCATATTGGCAAAATCGTTGATGGTGTAGGTTTTTTCTGTGTATTTGACCAGCGGTAACTTCATCTGCTTGGGAGATAGCTTTTTAAACTGACTGCTGGTATCCGGGACAAATTGCTTTCCCACGCGGTGACCCCGCGGAAAATAGAGGCTGTCGGCCAGGAGTTTAATATTTCGATTAAACCACACAACCTTATATTTTTTCTGGAGATGTTTCCAATAATTCAAATAAGCGCGGTTTAATTCCCGGGTATGCTGCCGCATAAGTCCGTCCAGAATTTCCGAACGTGCAATGCTGTAGGGTTTTCGCGGAAATATCCGCCGCTCCAAAACCTGAATGATTTCAATTCCCTCATGGGTTTGAAGGGGTTCTGAGATTTCGTAGCGTTTGAGAGCAAACACTTTATTCCGGATTTGCGGATCCAATTGATCCCATTTTACATATCCCTTGTTCCCGCCAAATTTTTTGGATTGCAAATCCCCGGAGTATTTTTCTACCAACTTCGAAAAATCCTCGCCGCTTCGAATTCTCTTCACAATGTCGCGCGCAAGAGCCAGCGTGGAATCCTTTTCCTTTTGGGTTGCTTTTGCGGAATATTTCAAAAGAATGTGACGAATCTTTACATCAATGTTGGAATGTTCCCAGATTGTTTTGATTTGAGATTCAGGAATGACCTGAGGAATCACATCCGCCTCCATAACCGCCCAAAAAATGGTTTGATCAATAAAGCCTTTTTTCTTTTTGATAAACTCCGGCTTTTGATCCAACCCCTCTGCACGTGCTTCCAGAACCTGCAGGCGATGCTTAATCATTCCGTTGAGCACATTTTTCTTTTGCTCGAGCGTCGCATGCTGAGCCGCAACTATCGAGCGTTGTTTTATGAATGTTTCTTCAAATTGCCTTTGTGTGATGGAGCTGTTGCCCACCCGGGCAACCGGTTTACCGGATTTTCCGCATCCTGCTAAAACAATAGCCAGCACCGCTGCAAGTAATACACTCTGAAAAAACAGTCCTTTTTTGAGCCTGTTCATGCACCATCCTCCTGCGAGTTTAAATTACGCCGCTTTTAGTGTGATCATTCTGAAGAACCCCTCTATTTCATTTAAAGGATTTTCATCGTTTTTATCAGGGGTAAACCTAAATCCAAACTTTTCCCCCTTCAAGAATTTTATCCTCTGAGATGAATAACTGAGGATTTTACCGACAACTTTTTGTAAAAGTTCCTGATTGGCCTCATCATGCAAAAGCTCATCCGAAAAAAAGGCCGTTAAAAGGCCTTTCCGGATGCGAACCCTCTCCAGTCCGATTTGCCCGGCCAGAATACGAAGCTGTCCCAATTTAAACAGGGTATCGGTTTCGGGAGGAATTGGCCCGAACCGGTCCTTCAGCTCGTCCCGTAGATCCGCAAGGATTTTTTGAGAAGAGGCCTCAGAAAGACGCCGATAAACAGCTAATCGTTCCGAATCCGAAGAAATGTACTCTTTTGGAATAAAAGCGTCATAATCGGAATCAACTTCAACCTCAATTTTTTTCGTTTCTTTCTGCTCGGGTTCTTCTAAATTCTCTTGTCGCAGTTTTTGCACCGCCTCTTCCAAAAACCGCGTGTACATATCAAACCCAACCGCATTGACGTAGCCGCTTTGCTGGGCGCCCAGCAAATTTCCCGCCCCGCGAATCTCCAGATCCTTCATGGCAATTTGAAGGCCTGAACCCAATTCCACAAATTCTTCCAGGGTTTGCAGGCGCTGAAGCGCGGAGTCCGTAAGATATTTAACCGGCGGGACGAGAAAGTAGGCGTAGGCCTGCCGGTTGGAGCGCCCAACGCGCCCGCGGAGCTGGTACATTTGGGCCAGACCGAACTTGTCCGCCCGGTTCACAATCAGCGTATTCACATTGGGCAAATCCAATCCCGACTCAATAATCATGGTAGACACCAGGCAGTCAAATTCCCGGTTCATAAATGCCAGCATGACATTTTCCAGTTCATGCCCCTTCATTTTGCCATGGGCCACCCGCACCCGGACTTCCGGCACCAGTTTTTGAACCATTTCCGCCACCGCCGCGATGGACTGCACCCGGTTGTGGACAAAAAACACCTGTCCCCCCCGGTGCACCTCATTTAGAATAGCCTGGCGAATGAGCTTTTTATCAAATGGCATAACCTCCGTCATAATTGGAAGCCGGTTTGCAGGCGAGGTATTTATGGTCGACATATCCCGGGCCCCCATAATTGAAAAATGAAGCGTCCGTGGAATCGGCGTTGCGGTAAGCGTCAGGACATCCACCAGCTTAAATTTCTCTTTAAGGCGCTCCTTTTGTGCCACGCCAAACCGGTGTTCTTCGTCGATAATTAGCAGTCCCAGGTCCTTGAATGCAATATCTTTTGAAAGAAGCCGATGGGTTCCGATCAAAATATCCACGGTGCCATGTTTAACCCCTTCAACTATTTCTTGTTGTTCCTTTCTGGATTTGAACCGGGAAAGAAGGGCAATCCTGATTGGAAACTTTTCCAGTCGTTCTTTAAAGGTGTTGTAATGTTGCTGGGCCAAAACCGTTGTGGGAACCAAAACGGCCACCTGCTTGCCGTCCACGGCGGCTTTAAAAGCGGCCCGCAAGGCAACCTCTGTTTTTCCAAAACCCACATCCCCGCAAACCAGGCGGTCCATGGGAACAGGGGACTCCATATCCCGCTTAATCTCTTCAATTGTCCTGAGTTGATCCGGGGTTTCAGTGTACACAAAGGATGCCTCCAACTCCTTTTGCCACAAGGTGTCCTTTGAGAAGGCAAATCCCTTTGCCGCCTTTCGCCAGGCATAAATGGTGATGAGCTTGTTGGCCATTTCCTCAATGGCCTTTTTGGTGCGATTTTTTATCCGCTCCCAATCGGTGCCCCCCAATTTGTTGAGCCGGGGCTGAAAGCCTTCGCGGCCGGTAAACTTTCTGACCCGGTGCAGCTTGTCAATGGGAACATACAGTTTATCCCCATCCCGGTACTCCAGCTGAATGGTCTCCCTTTCGCTTCCTGCCACCTGAATGCGGGACAGGCCCAAAAAGCGGCCGATACCAAAATCCTCGTGCACCACATAATCCCCGGCAGCAAGAGCCTCCACATTCCGCACCGGGGTTCCACCCCGGTATTTGCCCCATCGCTTTCGTCTGGGGGGCCGGCCGTAAATGTCTTTTTCTGTGTAGAGAACCAGTCCCGCTTCAGGAAAATAGAAGCCGTCAGAGAGGGCCCCTTTTCCCAGGTGGACTGCCTCTGTGTCCAGAGAAGACTCTTCAAAAAGCTCTTTAAATCGTTTGATTTCAAATGCTTCTTCAAGAGAAATAAAGACTTCCGAAGGCGGGGAGTCTCCTGGACTCAGCCGTTTTTGAATGGATTCCTGCAATCGGTTAAGGTTCCCCCGAAAGTTTTCATGAGTCACAATCTGAGGGTTGAGTGCATTTTTCCCGGAGGATAAAAATTCATTTCTGACAACCACCCTCCCCTTCATCTCCTGAAGGAAATCCGGCAAATCAAACAATCGCCCGGACGCGTTTTCCCCAAAGGTTTCAGCAAAAGGATCGTCTGGCGCTCCACCCTCTCCCGATAACATCTTTTCGTACACTTCCGGCTGATCCAACAGGATGATGCTATTTTCCTGCAAATATTGAAACAACGAACATTCCGCCGCCGAGGGATCCTTGGAAGAACTGGGTTGCAGCAGGGTTAACGCATTCATTAATTTTGTTGATCGCTGGGTGATCACGTCAAAATAGCGAATGGAATCTACCAAATTACCAAAGAACTCAACGCGAACCGGATTTTCTTCTTCGTAGGGAAAAACATCAACAATGCCCCCCCTCACGCTAAACTCTCCAACACCCCCTACCGTTTCGACCCGTTCGTAGCCAAAATCAAACAGGTTTTGAACAAAGGATTCAAATTCGGTTTCCCGGTTGACCTGAAGAAAAATCCGGGATCGTCTGAAATACGCCGGCTGTGGAATTTTTTCCGATGCTGCCCGCAGGGTTGTCACAAAAACGGCGTCACTCCCCTCAAGAAGCATTTGAAGTGTCCGAAGCCGCTGACCGGTTACCTCAAATTGCACCTGGGAGTAATAGGCCTTTCCGGCCTGCGTTTCCGGGTAATAATTAACCGTCTCCTCTCCCAAAAGAAACCGTAAATCAGAGAAGAGAATCTCCGCTCGCGGTGTATCTGGTAAAACTATTAGTATTTGTTTTTTAAGGTGGTTACGCAACAAGTTCACAAAAACGGACAGAGAACTTCCCCTCAGCCCTTTTATGACAAGGGGCTGTTCCTTTGACAGGCGCGACAACGATTGGTCAAAAAACGCAGTCTTTTGAAACTTTTCTAAAAGGTGATTAAACACAAATAACAACTTATTCTTATTTCAATGTGTGAGTCCGCTCTAAAAGGCCTTTTCCCACGAATTTCACGAATTGATTTTACAAAAATTAAATTCGCGTCATGTGTGCCGCCCATAATTTTTGGGGTGAACTCAATGAGTAAATTCTCCCTTTATTGCTTTCCGGACGTTGCCCTCTGCAAGCTCCAGACGCTTTTGGGCTTCTTCCTTGGAGACCCCGGCCTCTATCATGACAATAGCCGTTTTCACGTGGCCGTCTGCGGCTTCCAAATACTGTGTTGCTTTCTCATAGTCGATACCGGTAACAATCATCAGGGTCCGCTTCGAACGTTCAATCAGTTTTTTGCTGTTCATCTGAAGATCGACCATCATGTTTCCATAGACTTTTCCAAGCTTAATCATGGCGGTTGTTGTCAGCATATTCAAAACCAGTTTTGTGGCCGTACCCGCTTTCATTCGGGTGGATCCCATCACAACCTCAGGACCCACGACGGGACAGATGGCAACATCTACCGGTACATTCATTTCGCTGCGCGGCGTACAGGTCACATAAAGGGTTTTTGCTCCAATCGAACGCGCGTAGTCGATCGCCCCAATGACGTAGGGTGTTCGGCGGCTTGCGGCAATCCCGCATACCACGTCTTTGCTGGTTACATGACGTGCCTTTAGATCCCGGGCACCATCCTCCTTAATATCTTCCGCGCCCTCCTGAGCCACAACAAGGGCTTCATAGCCGCCGGCAATAATTCCCTGCACCATTTCAGGATCGGCACCGTATGTAGGGGGAATTTCGGACGCATCCAGCACACCCAACCGGCCACTGGTTCCTGCACCCACATAAAACAAACGTCCTCCGTTTTTAAACGCGTGGGTGATTATTTCCACCGCATGGGCAATATAAGGGATTTCTTTTTCTACGGCTAAAGGGACCTTTTTATCCTCTTCATTAATAATCTTCAGAATCTCTTCCGTTGATTTAGAATCGATATCCATGGAATTTGGATTTCTTTGTTCCGTTGCAAGACTCGCAATCTCATCAAACAGGGCTTTTTCAGACTCCAACATTTTTCTCCTTAGTTTAAAAATTCAACGTCGATCAGCTTTCTTTCCGGTGCCGACTGTGCATTTGTAATAAAATCTATTAAATAATCGTAAATTTTCAATCTTATTTTTTGATTTTGAATCATTTTTTTTGCTGCTTGCAGTTCATCGGAAAGGTCGCCCCCCTTAATCAGAAATAAATGTCCGCCGGGTGCAAAAAAGGGATGGGTCCATTTAATCAGTTTCTCCAGGCTGGAAACGGCCCGTGCCGTCCCAAACAGAAACTTTCCTCGATACTCCGGCTGTCTTGATAGAATCTCTGCCCGTTCCCGCACAACAATCGTATCGGAAAGAGTCAACTCCCGAATAACCCGCTCCAAAAAGAATGCCTTTTTTGCAATGGACTCCACCAAAACCAGGCTCATTTCCGGAAACATAATTTTCAGAGGGATTCCCGGAAAACCGGCCCCGGAACCAATATCAACCCAGCGCCCCTTGGGGCGAACAGCCACCACATGAACCCAGCCAATGGATTCTAAAATATGGCGGTTTGCCAGCCGATGAATATCCTTTCGGGAAAACAGATTCATCTTTTGATTTTCCGACCACAACAGGGAAAGATATTTCACGAAACGGATGCGCTGCTCCTCGCTTGTGTGAAACCCAAGCCTTTCCACCCCTGCCCATAAATCCCGAAGCTGATCCGACAGCCAATCTGGCGGGGGAGTGTGTTCCACGTGAAACATTACGCCCCCGAAACTGCGCGCCGCTCACGCTGGGATAAAAATACCATGAGAATGGAAACATCAGAAGCGGATACACCCGATATGCGGGAGGCCTGACCAATAGACAGGGGACGAATCGTTTTGAGTTTCTCCCGCCCTTCGGACGAGAGGGATGGAACGGCATCGTAATCAAAGTCCTCCGGAAGCCGCCTGCTTTCCATTCGTCGAAATTTTTCAATTTGCTCTTGCTGTCGCTGAATGTAGCCTTCGTATTTGACGTCGATTTCAACCTGTTCCAGAGCCTCTTTTCCTGTCCGGCCCTCGACAGACATGTTTTTTAGCCAGGGCAGAAAATCAAAGACGGAAATTTCCGGCCGCTTCAAATAGTGATACAATGAATCGACCTTGCTTGAAGGCCGGCTTCCTTTTTTCCGTAGAATCGGATTTATCTCCTCCGGCTGAACCTTTTTCCGCTTCAAAAAATCCACCACATCTTGAATCAGTTTTCGTTTGTCCGCCATTTTCTGGTAGACCTCTCGGGGAATCAAACCGTATTTTCGGCCATATTCCAT
>JAADHR010000013.1 GCA_013151735.1 Calditrichota bacterium
CGGTCTTTTTTCGTGTCGACGGTTTAAAGATCACGGTGTCCTCAATCCAGACATTTCATTTTACCGCATCCCGACTGTTTTCGGGTGATTTTACCTCTCAACAATCTTAAGCTTTCCTTTACATCCACAGAAACGGATTGCCTCATTTTTAATTCGGTTTCGATTTCTCTGCTCCCCCGGGTCAAAACCTGGCCGGTTTGACTTTTGTCCCGGTAAACGGTAATCCCTTTGCAGCCGAGCCTGTGGGCCAGCAAAAAGGCCTCACGAATGGCCTCCGGTTGGGCATCGGCCGGAAAATTAATCGTTTTCGAAACGGCGTTGTTTGTGTGTTTCTGGAAGGCAGCCTGCATCCGAACGTGCCATTCGGCCGGGATTTCGTGTGCCGTTTTAAAAAGCAACCGGATGTTTTCGGGAATGCCCCGGATGTCTTGCACCGATCCTGTTCGGGCAATATGTTCCAGCAGGGGCAGTTTGAAAAAACCCTCCCGTTTCGCGAGCGTTTCAAAAATGGGGTGAATTTCCAGAAGAACCTCATTTTCAAGGACGTGCCGTTCGAAAATGGGTGCAAAAAGGGGTTCAATTCCCGAGGAGGTACCTGCAATAATGCTGATGGATCCGGTAGGTGCAATGGTCGTACGTGTGGCATTTCGAATGGGCTTACGCCCGGGGCGGTCGTACGTGCTTCCCCTGAAATTCGGGAAGGGGCCTCTTTTTTGGGCCAGGTCTTCCGAGGCGCGATCGGCTTCTGTTTGAATAAATGCCATTACCTCATCTGCAAGCTGAAGGGCTTTTTCGGAATCGTAGGGAACGCCCAGGAGAATCAAAAAATCGGCAAAGCCCATGACTCCCAGGCCGATTTTTCGATTCCCGCGCGTTGTGTGCTTAATCTGCGGAAGCGGAAAGCGATTGACATCAATTACATTGTCCAGAAAATGAACGGCCAGCCGGACCGTTTTTCGAAGACGCTCAAAATCGGGGGAACCGTTGGTTACAAAACTGGAAAGATTAATCGACCCCAGATTGCAGCTTTCGTACGGCAAAAGGGGTTGTTCGCCGCAAGGGTTGGTGCCTTCAATGGTACCCAGCTGCGGGGTCGGATTGTCCCGATTAATGGGATCCAGGAACAGCAATCCGGGATCGCCGGTTTCCCAGGCGTTTTCGACTATTTTTTCGAAGACCTCCGCCGCACGCAGCGATCTCACAGATTGACCCGTTCGCGGGTTCACCGTATCGAAAAAACAGCCCTCCTGCACGCAACGCATAAAATCATCCGAAACCGCCACGGAGATATTAAAATTGTGCAGGCGTTTTCTGTTTCGCTTGGACTGAATGAACTCCAGAATATCGGGGTGGTCGTAGCGAAGCACGCCCATATTTGCTCCCCGCCGCGTTCCCCCCTGTTTGATGGCTTCCGTTGCGCAGTCGAAAACCTCCATAAATGAAATGGGGCCGCTGGCTTTTCCCATTGTGGAACGAACAAGGTCGTTTTTGGGCCGCAATTTCGAGAAGGAAAATCCGGTTCCACCCCCGCTCTGGTGAATGATGGCTGTCTGTTTCAGGGTTTCGAAAATGGACCGAATGGAATCTTCAACAGGGAGCACGAAACACGCCGAGAGTTGTCCCAATCGGCGCCCCGCGTTCATCAGTGTGGGAGAATTGGGCAGAAAGTCCAGGCGGGCCATCATCTGAAAAAAGGCTTCGCTTGTTTTTTCAAGGTCTGCCCGGGAATCGTAAAGGGCATCCGCTTTGGCCACAAATCGGGCAACCCTCTGGAACATGTCCCCGGGTGTTTCAATGATTTCGCCGCGCGCGTTCCTTTTTAAATAGCGGTTTCTCAAAAGAATGTCAGCGTTCTGCGAGAGATGTGGAGCGAAATCGCTTTTCATCCTGAACAGGTCCTCATTTCGCCTATTTGCGGCATGGATTTAATCTCTCTTCTTGCGTGAAAAAGGTTTCCGAAAATGGATTGAAATATATGGCTCCGGTAAAAGCCCCAATTAATTTCAATGTAACGGGAAGGACCGTTTAAATCAAGAAAAAATTTCGGTGTTTTAAGATTCTTGAATCCAAACAGGGAAGGTATTTTTGCCTCTGTTTTTCAGCGGATTTTCGGCGTGCAGATGCAAAACGTGCGGCTTATCCGGATGAGGCCTGGATGTTTTGCATGGCGTTCCATTCTGAATGCATGTGTATCACTGAGACACGATTTCCCGGTATCAATTCCCCGGGACGCCGGCCTTGTTTTTCTAACTTAAATAAAATCAGTTGAATGAAAAATATGTGTTCCGTGCAGATTATGGTATGCCCTTTGCTATTTCAGATGTGATTTCTTACAGGCGGGAGGAAAGGTGTTCGAGCTGCTTAAACGATTTGTAACATATTGGAGAATAAAAGAAACGAGGATTCCATGCAAGCCGTCATTTTAGCAGGAGGTTTGGAAACAAATCTTTCTATTTTAACCCGTCATTATCCCAAGGCGCTGCTTAATATTGCCAATCAGCCGCTGATCGATTATGTTCTCAGCTATCTGCGGCAATGGGAAGTCAAGGACGTCATTTTTTGTGTCAATCACGAAACCTCTGTTCTCAAAAATTACCTGGACCAGCCCTCCTTTCACGATTTTACATTTCGATTTTACGAGGAAGAGTATCCGAGAGGCACAGCCGGAACGCTGGTCGACATTCGGAAATGGTTGACGGATGATCATGTGCTGGTGCTCAATGGGAATGTGATCAGTCAATTGGATGTTTCCACACTGGTTCACTATCACGATCTGAAAAAGTCGTATTTTACCATTGTGACGGGTTACCCGGTTCAGGAACCCAAACCGGCAACGGAAATTACCATCGCGGCCGACGGGTCCGTAAAAACGGTGAAAACACAACCCTACGCTTTCAAATCAGAATTTTCTACATCTCCCCGGGGAATCTATCTGTTAAACCCGAAAATTTTGGATATTTTCTCCCGCTACAAGGGCTATCTGGATTTGAAGGAGCAGTTTATTGCCGCCTTAAAGAATAAAAATGTCCCGATATACAGCTATATTTCTTCTGAATTTATTCAAAGCATTGAATCCCTTGAGGACTATCTGCAAACGAATTTCGATGTCCTTTATCAAAACTGGATGACCCGATTTTGGGGGAATGAGATCCGGGAACAGGTCTGGGTTGGCCGCGGGGTCCAGATTGATCCGGATACCGAAATTATCGGCCCCGTGGTAATTGGCGAGTACACAACGATTGAACAAGGCGTTCGGATTGTGGGGCCGGCCGTCATCGGACAGAATTGCCATTTTGCCGAAGGAAGCTTTCTGCGGGAGAGCGTGGTCTGGGATAATTCCGTTTTCCGGAGAAACAGCCACGTAGAGTACTCCCTGATTGGCGAAAGTTTCAGTATCCGTGAGCGGAGTTTTTTCAGCCGGCAGGTGATGCTGGATATGCCGATGGAAATTGGCCAGCTGAATTTGCTTCCCCGAAACCTGAAATTTGATTCTCTCTGGATGCCCGAACCCCGGTCGATTGTCGATTATCTAAAACTGACCCTTTTTGAAAAGATGAAACGCGGTATCGATTTTCTGGGCGCCGTTTTCCTGAGCCTTCTTTTTTCACCGGTTTTGATTCTGGCAGCGCTGGCCGTTCTTGTTGAAAGCGGACGGCCGGTATTTGAAAAGGAACACTTAATCGGGCGCTGGGGCCGGCCCTTTGGGATGTGGAGATTTCGCATACACGCCAGACGTGCAAAACGACCGTCCATAAATCAGAAGCCGGGCGATTCGGTTGAAGAGCCCCGTCTGACGCGCGTCGGCAAATTCCTGGCGCTCATGGGTATCAATGAGCTTCCGCAGGTGTTTAATGTGCTGAAAGGGGACATGAGTTTGGTAGGCCCGCGCCCGCTCGCCAGACCGGAGATGCGCTTTTCTCCGGGCTGGCGGGATGTCAGGCTTCGGGTAAAACCCGGCCTTACGGGTTTGTGGCAGGTCAGCAGAAAAGATCACTTTAGTTTCCACGAATGGATTCGAAACGATATTTATTACGTCCGCAATCAATCTCTCTTACTGGATTTTAAAATCCTGTTGAGAACACCATTTCGAGTTTTAAGGGGATAAGGAAAGCAACATATGGCGACGCGCGAAATAAAAATTCCCTGGATTTTGAATGAATCCCGGCGATTGTCCCGGCTTCAACGAATTAATGCCTCGCATCTTTTTAAAGACACCGGTGTTCTGGTCTACGATTCCGAGCACAACCGGTATTATGTGGATCAGGAAAAGGTCCCTTGGTGGAAATGGTTTTCCATGGAAATTCGCTTTCGACATCTTATGAAAGCGTGGCCGTTTATTCATGGACGTGTCCTGGAAATCGGCTGTCAGGGTAAACCCTTCCGTTTACTGTTTGAGCGGTTGTCTGAACATTACTGGGGATTTGAGTTCTTAAACCATGTTCGCGACGGGCGTGGCGACGCCGTTGTGCACGAAAATTGGCTTCCCATCCAATCGCAAAGCGTGGAAACGATTGTCGGATTGGATATCCTGCGCCGTGTAAACGATCCCCGTGCTTTTCTCCAGCAGGTGTATTCGGCTCTCAAACCGGAGGGACACCTGATCCTTTGGATCTCTCACGGGGCTTCGCTGCTTTTGGAGGACGATGCCTATTTCGATTTCTCTCCCAAAAGCCTTCATAATTTGGTAGAATCCGTTGGCTTGCAAATTGAGCACGAAAGCACATTGGTGGGGAAAGGGATAATTTTTCTGCAAAACGGCATGAAACTCTTTTCGCCCGCTTCAAATTATCTGGATGCTCAAAAATCAATTTTGTCCCGCGCCTTCTTATCTGCTCAATCGTTTTATTTAAAGCATTTCAGACAAAAATATCACCCCATCCCCTCCTCACGCGAAAATACGTACCCGATAGTAAACGGTTTCAAACTCTCCACATTGGTTGTGGGTCGAAAACTGTAAGAGAAAAAATGGCCGCCCAATTTGCGCGAATCGTCAGGAAACGTTGTAACCCTGAGGATAGCCCACGACTTTACACAAATTTACACGAAATATTCAAAAAAACGGCTCTACTAGAATTTTTGTGGATGGACTTTTCGCAATACCTGGTAAATAAAATTTTTCATTCCGGAAAAACCATTCATTTCGAGCTTTTCTCCGTATTGAAGCTATCTTGGGTACACATTCTGGTGACTTTGAGGCCCTTAGCCACCGATCCTCACGGACACGGAGGACCTTGAAGGGTCTGAAGGAAAAATTCCTTCCAAACCGTTCTTTCATAAGCAGCCCACGATTTTTAATCGTGGGGTTTTGTGAGGATGATCCAAAATCAAAAACCGTTTCAACGGTTTCGCTTTTTTGACTGGCTACGGCCTTCAGGCCTGTGTAAAAATACCGTAGATCATATCATT
>JAADHR010000014.1 GCA_013151735.1 Calditrichota bacterium
CAAATGAATTGGCAAACCTCAGCATGTAAGCGTTAAACTCCTTGCTTTTTCAGGACATCCCGATTAAACTTGTTTTTTTGTTTTTTCAGTCGCGGCTTCACGACCCTCCCCCTCATTCCCTCTACGGCAGTTTTCGGAATTTTGTGTTGGCCAGTATAATTTCCAGCGTTAAAAAGAAAAGAGCCACCAGTAAAAATCGTACAAAAAGTTCCTTGTATTTGGTGTACTCTTTTACGTGGATTTTGGTTTTCTCCATTTTCCCGATTTCTTTGTAAATTTGCCGCAGGGAATTCGTGTCCGTTGCCCGAAAATATTTTCCACCCGTGGTGGCCGCAATCTGTTTCAGCAAGTTCTCGTCGATCTCCACGGGCATTCGCACGTAGCGTTTCCCGAAAAACGGGTCCTGAACCGGGTACAAGGCCGATCCCTTTGTCCCGGCGCCAATTGTGTACACCCGAATGCCCATCGCTTTGGCCACCTGGGCAGCCGTCAGGGGGTCCAGTTCCCCGGCATTGTTCCGGCCATCCGTGAGTAAAATAATCACTTTGCTTTTGGCCTTGCTGTCCCGCAGGCGGTTTACGGCATTGGCCAACGCCATGCCGATGGCGGTTCCGTCCGGGATAATGCCGATTTTCACATCCTTAATAAACTTCAGCAGGATGCCGTAATCCAGGGTCAGCGGACACTGCGTGTAGCTGTCCCGCGCAAAAACCACCAGACCAATGCGATCATTCTTGCGCCCTTTTACAAATTCTTCCGCCACAATTTTGGAGGCTTCCAACCGGTTCTTCGGCTTGAAATCTTCTGCCAGCATCGAGCTGGAAATGTCCATCGCCAAAATAATGTCGATTCCCTCGGTTGTTACCTCCTGGTGTGTGCTTCCCGACTGCGGCCTCGCCAGCGCCAGAATCAAAAAAATCACCACCAGCAGCCGGAGGCTGAAAAGAATATTCCGGTACTCATTCCAGCGGGATTTTCCGGCGGATTTTACCAGATCGAGATTGGAATACTTAAGCGTGGCCGCCTGTTTTTTCCCCTTTCGAAAATGGAAATAGACCAAAATGGGAATAATTAAAAATCCCGCTAAAAATTCAGGACTTGCAAATCGAAACATCTACCGTCTTTACCTTTCCAGATCATCTCTTTTGTAATCTTCCGGCGGGGTTGCCCCGTTTCCACCATCCGAGTGCCGTTTGAAATCCACAACACCCTCTTCTGCGGTAGCGGATTCTGCGGAAACAGACGCCCCTTCTTCCACGGGTTCTTCTGATACGGGCGCCGGTTCGTCCCCGGCCGTTTCAACAATTTGTGTCTCCCGAACAAATTGAAAGGCCCAGTCGATGACCTTTTGATTCTCCTCGTCTTCGGGATTGTATTTCGCAAATTTAACCAGATCACACAATTCCGTAAATTCTGTCATCAGCTGCACGTGCTCGTCTGAAATAGGAATTGCCTTAAGTTCCCGCAGCAATTCGGAACTCGTCAAATCCAGGGCATCCACCCCAAAACGCCCGCCAATGTAACGCCGGATAATTTCGGACACCTCGCTGTAGTACGCTTTCACTTGTCCCTTTTCAAGAAGATCGGAATGCTGCAGGTGCTCCAAAGCTTCCAGAGCCAGTTCGTGCGGCGGCCGAGGGGGTTCCGTTTTTACGGGAATGAGCGGCTTCCCGGAGCGCTTGCGCACCCAGAAATAAATAAGCGCACCCAGGATGATCAACCCGAGTAATCCCCACAGTCCGTATTTTACGTAAGGATGCCAGTCAAACGGGATCTCCACGGGCGGCTTAATGTCTTTGATGTCGCCCTCCTGGCTCGGTACCACACTTTGCACGTGAATTTTAATGGCTTCCGATTTCAGAACGTGTTTAACGGTATCCGGAGGAATCGTGTACTGAACAGCAATCGGGGGAATTTGAAAATCGCCCGTGTCAAATGTGGAAATCTTGTACTGGACCCGGTCAATGATTTTTCCATCCCGTCTAACGGGATCGAACACCTTGTAATCGCGAATCTCAAACTGCCCCAGGTTTTCGGCCAGTCCGGGAAGCTTGACTTTCACATTTTTGTCCCGTGTAACCGTTACGGTGTAGGTAATCACATCTCCAATGGTAATCTGGGAGCGGTCTACCGCCGATTGAATGGAAATCTTTCCGGTATCTGAAAACGAATTCCCCGCCAAAAGGGTAACCCACAAAATCCCGAGAATGACTGCCTGTTTCAAATTGCCTGTACG
Source organism: Calditrichota bacterium (assembly GCA_013151735.1). Classification (NCBI taxonomy): domain Bacteria; kingdom Pseudomonadati; phylum Calditrichota; species Calditrichota bacterium. The sequence goes on from JAADHR010000014.1 coordinate 2,237, forward strand.
ATTGGTTTTTCTCATCGTCATCACTGAACTTTGTCGCTGTAAATTGCCACGTTTTCCGCCTTAATCATTCGATCGATCAAATCCTGATAGGCCTTTTGCTGCTTTTCCATTCGCAAATCCTGCACCACCTGAGACCGCACCTCACTGAGAGGCTTGATTCGGAGAATTTTGCCCTTTTTGTTCTTTTCGGCATATTTGTCTTTGTTCGCCTTGTAGTACAGCTCGATGTCGGAATCGTCTATTTTCACGTTTTTGGAGATTTCCTGCTGCAAGAGCTTTTGAACCATAAAATTTTTCTGAGCCTGAAACGTGGCTTCCACCACATCTTTGTCTTTGTCCAGCCCCTTTCGTTTGGCAGTATCGTACAGCAATTCGGTGGCCACGTACTGTTTTAGAAATTGCAGTTTTTTGGATTTGTCCTTGTACTGGCTTTGCACGGACGGCGGGAGCTGGCTGATCTCAAAATCCAGATCGCCCTGAGTGATTTCGCGATTCCCAATCTTGGCCACCACCGCGCCGGGACGCTTTTTGTGTTTTACCGGATTCAGGCTGGTGGTTTCGTTCAGCACCTGCTGGGCATCTGCGGACCGGCGCAGCCGTTCCAGACAGGCAACAATTTTTTTGTTCACCTCGGTCTGCAGGTTGCTTTCCGGGTAAAAATGTTTGATTTTCAGATAATTGGCCAGCGCGTTTTCGTAATCGTGTAAACGATCGAAATAAATGGTGGCTATCGTGTAGGTAATATTGGCCCGTTCCCCTTTGGACATATTGTAGTGCGCCAAATAATCCTGATATTCCTGAATCGCCTGGGGATACAATTGCCGATTGTACAGAGCGTTGGCATATTCGCGAACGGCGTCGGCGCTTTCCTGTGGCGTGTTTCGGGAACAACTCACCAGAACAGCCGAAATGCCTACTGCTGCAATTATCCCAAAAATCCAAAAACGCTTCATTTGAACAAACCCTATTTTATTAACAAATGCCAAATGGATTTAATCTTCACCATTGAAAACAGACAGGAATTGAAAAAGACACACCCCTAAATCCCCTCTTGATAGAGGGGACTTGCCTGATCCGCCTCATAGATCATTCTCAATGAGTACAGGCAAAACCTGTTTATTTGTATCCTATGCTTTTTTCCTTACTTAATTTTTTAAAAGCCCGTAATCGAAAAGTCAAGCGAATAGCTTCACTTAAAAACTACGAATCATATAAACGGTCGTTGAGCGGAGTCGAAACGACCGCTCTGATCCAAGGTTCACTTAAAAACTA
>JAADHR010000015.1 GCA_013151735.1 Calditrichota bacterium
CAGAGGAATACTGCAAACGCTCTTCTATTCTCCGTGGTTCTCTCTTTTCTTTCTCTGCGGTTCTCTGTGTTAGTTTTTTAATTGGTTACACAGAGCGCCACAGAGAGGCACAGAGTGCCACAGAGGAATACTGCAAACGCTCTTCTATTCTCCGTGGTTCTCTCTTTTCTTTCTCTGCAGTTCTCTGTGTTATTCTTTTTTTGGCTCCACAGATCTACATCCCGGGGCGGGTGGCAATCATGAATTTTTCTGCCCCGGCCAGTTTAATGATGTCGATGACATCAATCGTTTTTTGCAGCGACAAGTTTTTATCTGCCTTAATGACAACGGTTGCATCGGGCCATTTTTTAAGCAGTTTCCGCACCCCGGCTCCCAGGGCGCTGTGAGAAACCCTTCGCTGATTCAAAAATACCGTTCCGTTCTTTGTAATGGTCACGAAAATATTGGACACCTTTTCGCTTCGGGCGGTGGCCGCTTTCGGCAGCTTAACTTTAATGCCCGGCTGAACCACAAAAGAGGACGACAGCAGAAAAAAGATCAACAGCAGGAGCACAATATCCGTCAAGGAAATGGCCGAAAAATCGGTGTAACGTTTTTTGGACGTCTCGAATTTCATGGAATCAGGCCTCCTCTTCCCGAACCATTTCCAGAAGCTCGTTCGAACTGTCTTCCATTTCAAAAACCAGGCGCTCCACCTGTCCCTGGAGGTAATTGTAAAAAATGATGGCGACAATTCCCACCAGAAGTCCGGCCGCTGTTGTAACCAAGGCTTCCCAGATGCCGCCGGCCAGAACCCCGGGACCCACATTTCCCCCGAGGGCTTCAATTTTCATAAACGCTCTGATCATTCCTGTTACCGTGCCCAAAAAACCGAGCATGGGGGTAATGGCGGCAAGGGTGGCCAGCGCTCCCAGATATTTTTCCAGATGGTAAATCTGACTCCGCCCGGCGGTTTCGATGGCCTCCTTAATTTCCTCCTTTGGTCGCTTGTATTTCTCAAGTGCGGATTTGGTAATGGCCGCCACCGGCCCGGGAGTTAATTTGGCCGCCTTGACGGCTTCATCCAGTTGTCCCTTCAGCAGGAGATTTTTTACGTGCAAAATAAAGGTGCGCGCGTTGATTTTGACCGATCGGAGTGTGAAAAACCGTTCAATAAAAATAGCCAGAATAGCGATTGAACTCAAAGCAATCAAAATCATTACCCATCCGCCCTTGGCAAGAATTTCAAGAATATTCATTCAAAAACCTCCGTAAAAATAGGATTCAATCAACCACATTACGCATTCGTCATCAAATTATTTTTGATGCTGTGTATGTATGACTAAGAAAGCTACCATCGGATTTCCATCCCCCCAAAAACCTTTCGACCATCATCTTGAATATTTAAAAAAGGCTCAATCGTCTGGTTCAATCCGTTCCAGAGTCCAACATAAATTGACCCGAATGGGAGCAGGTAACGAAGCCGGGCATTAATCAAAAGATAGTTGGGCAGGTAGGTGTTTGCCTTTGGCAGATAAGACGTCCCGGCGGGTACGACGGTCGGCACATATTCAATAGCCCGGTCTCCCACATACCCTGCTTCCAGCCGCCATTTGGGGGCAATTTGAGCCTGTCCCTGAAACGTGATTTGCAGATTCGGGAGATAGGGGACGTCATTGGAATCATTCCATTTCGGGAAACGCATCGAATCGGTCGTGAGACGCTTATTAAACGCAAAGGAAAAAGCAACCTTCAGAAAGGAACTCTCCAATTTACCGGATTGAATGGCGATTTTTAACCGATTGAAATGCACCTCAGGAAGATAAACCAGTTGAAAAACGCCTGGAAAATAAAAGGAAGAATCAGGAAGCGTTCCCCATTCCAGATGACTTTCCCACACCGGATAATTTTGAATGACATTTTCTGATAACCCAAAGCGGAAAACCATCTGTCTCGATGCCGCCCAATCAGCCGTGACCCGTGCCTGCACCTTCCGGTGTTCTAATTGATTGAGATTCACGGACTGGTCGTAAAAGGGGTTCTCCCTGTAAACATCGTAAGAGGTTCGGAAGGTGTACCCTGAAAAATAGGATGCACCAAACTGCCATCTGGGAGCCAGAGTGTAGATAATGGAAAGCACCGGTGCTGCTTTCAGCAGGGTTTTACTGCTGTCATTTGAGTGTGTAAAATAATACGTGTTCAGTCCAACCCGGGCAAAAAACGCATCGGTTATCGCTTTGCCTGCTGTCAGCTGTCCCTTCAAAAAGGTCTGGGAGTTTTGAAAAGCGCCCTCCGGAGCGAGAGAAGCACTCTGCGAAGTCGCAAGTCCCGTCGGGTAGTAGGGAAATCGGTCCCGATTAAAAATGGCTTGTGCTGTGGCATGCAACGTGATTTTTTTTGAGAGAGAAAAATTACCGGAAAGAATTTGAGTTTTTTCGTGATGGGTATTGGCCGAGCTGCGGAATGAAATGCTAAATGGGTGATCGATCGCGTTATCTGTAGGGAAAAAACGCGATTGGTAGGAAAGTCCCCAATGAAATTCAGGACCCGGTGCAGCCGTCAGGCTGACCCGATAGTTAAAGGTGTGGAGTTTCCGCCAATTTGGTAAAAGAAGATAAGATAGTTTGTCGGGCCAAAAATCGCCAAAACCAAAGCTGTCCTGCTGGTAATGAGAGGTCAGACCAAGCTGGAATCCCTTCCCGAGGTTTAGACTCCCAAGCAGATTCATGCCGCCCTGATGGTAAAACCGGTTGACCGAGGTTCCGGTGCTGTTTCGCCAAAAGCCAGACAATCCGAATGACGCATGCCCGGTGGTTTTCCAGAACAGAAGTCTGGAATCGGATGTTTGAAAGCTGCCGCCCGCGACATCCAGCGCAATGACCCGTTTTGCCTCCGGTGAGAGGAGTGCCGGCAATTCGGGCGATTGGAGTTCGGTGGGTGGAAACAGGTGGTACGTGCCCCATCCCAGTAACGCCGCCCGGGCCGGTTCATTTGAAATGGCCACTTTTGTTTTTGGCATTCGCAAAGAAGCCGATTCACCGTAAATAGTAACTTCTCCCAGAATCAGTTCATTCTTTGGCCGGTTAGGCAAGGGTTTTCGGGTCGATTTCCGGCGATGCCGGGTGGTCTGGCCAGCTGCCTCCCCGCCGAGTTGAATCAAAAAGAGAAGGATGACTGCCTTAATAAAAATGTGAGAAAATTTTTTCATGGACGACCTGTTATCACTCATGAATTGACTATTTCCAATTTGTGTAAATTAGTGCAATTCGTGGCAACTTCTTTCACTTGATTTTTCGAATTTCCTGCCGGGCTAACAGTCGAATCTGTTTGTCCGGGGCCGATTTGGCCAGGGACCGAAAGATCCTCCGCGCCTCCGTTTTTTTGCCGGCCCGTACGTACACTTTTCCGGCCTGAAAGGTGGCTTTTTGTACCCAGTCAATCGCGTCCGGATACAAATACTTGACCTTTAAATATTCCAGTGCGGCATTTTCCAGTTCCCCTTTTGCTTCGAGAACCTGTGCACGCGTAAATTGCGCTTCGGCCGCCAATTTTCCTTTGGCCCCGGCCAAAACATCATCCAGAAGGCTCAAAGCCTTGTCAAATTGCCCTTGTTCTAGTGCCACCCGGGCCAGTCCAATTTTACTGGCGTTAACCAAATCTTCTGACGGATGGGACGACACGACGGCGCTAAATGTTTTCCAGGCGTCCGGGTAATTTTTGTTTGAAAGGTAGCTCAATCCCAATTGGTAGGTGGCCTGGGGAACCAGCTCGTGGTTTGGAAATTGGCTCAGCAGCTTCTGGTAAAATCGAATGGCATCTCCCCAGTTCTTTTGCTGAAACGCCAGTTTGCCCAGCTGGAAAAGGGCTTCGGCTGTCGATTTTGCCTGGGGTGCAAAGGAAATCTGCTGCAGAAACGCGCTTTTTGCTTTTTCCGGTTTGCCTTCCTTCAGATAGGTTAAACCAATCCACAGCCAGGTCTGTTTGGCCGTGGCCGAATTCGGGTACCGGGAGAGAATGGTCTGGTAAGTGGCCACAGCTTCGTTATATTTTTGGAGATTAAAAAGCAGCTCCGCCTGCCGGAATAAAATAGCCGCCGCAGTGGCTTGATCAGAAACGGAATTCAGGTACTGACTTGTAATCGAAATCGCCTGCTTTACCTTTCCCTGTTGGACCAGCGCCCATTGAATCCCGCTGATGGCGTCATCGAGGAGCGAGCTCTTGGGGAATTCTTCGATTACGCGTTTGTAGGCTGAGATGGCCTGGGGATAGGCTTCCAGGTTGTAGTAACAATCTCCGATTTTGTACAGGGCATTGGCTACCAGCGGGCTTCCGGTGAAATTTTTTTGAAAATTTTGGTAAACGTTAATCGCATCCCGGTAACGACCCTGTTGGAAATAACAGTTTCCAATCATAAATGCGGCCTGTTCAGCAAAGCGGCTGTTTGGGTAGGTTGTTGCAATTCGCTGGAAGTTTTTAGCTGCCGAGTCAAAATCCTTGAGTCGATAAAAAGAAAGTGCGATTTGAAACAATGCCTCCGGTGCCTGATCACTGTTTGCAAATTCCGTCAGCACGTTGTTGTAAGCCGCAATGGCCCGGTTGTACTGGCGCAGATTGTAAAGTGCGTCCCCCTTTTTCATAAACGCATCCCGGCGGACATCGGGATTGGTCGTGCGCTGGATGGCTTCATCCAGGTAAGGAATGGCCTGTTTCGGCCGGTTGTTTCGAAGTAAAATCCAACCCATCGCATAAAAGGCTTCCGGTGCTTTTTCGGAACTCGATTTGAAATCGATGAGCGTCTTGTATGCCTGAAATGCCTGATCATATTTTTTAAGATGGAAATAAGCCTCTCCCTTCCAGAATAAAACCCGGTCGCGAAGCGGGTGATCTTTTGGGTAGGTTGAAAGAAAGTGATCAAATATTTGAACAGCCGACTGAAAATTCTTTTTCTGAAAATCGCACCATCCCTTTCGGAAAAGGGCATCAGCCGCAATTGGACGAGAAGGAAATTTCTCCAAAATCTGTTGGTAGTAGGTTTGAGCCTGATCGAAGTTTTTTTGAGCCACGGAAATTTCCCCCAGTAAATAAAGCACATCGGGGATGATGGCGTGGTTGGGATACTTGGTTAGGATTTGCTGCATAAAATAACGGGCCTGATCGAATTTCTTCGCCCTAAAATCCAGTACGCCTGTCTGGTACAGGCCATTGGCCGCCAGAGAGTCGGCCGGGTACTTTTCGAAAATTTTTAAAAAGGCCGACCGCGCTTTAATCGTGTCGCCGGCACTCAGAAAACTTTGTCCCATGTAAAAGTAGGCGTTCGGAGCCAGTTTGCTTTCGGGATGGTTGGTCACCAGCAAATCGAAGCTGCCAGCCGCTTTTTGCCAGGCCTTTTGTTGAATAAACACCCAGCCCAATCCGTAGTAACTCTTGGTTACAAACTCGCTGGTTGGAAAATTCTGAATAATCTTCTGATAGGCCTGTTCCGCTTTGGAGTAGTTTTTTAATTGGAATTGAGCTTCACCGATCAAAAAAAGAGCCTGGGGCACAAGCGTATTTTTGGGAAAATCCGTGATCGCTTTTTCAAGAATGGTAACGGCTTTGGCGTAGTCCCCGCTGTTGAAAGCTGAAAATCCCAGATGAAACATCACCGATTCCCGCAGCGGTGTTTTCGGGTAATTCTTGAGAAGCTTGGCGTAAATTTCGTTGGCTTTTTGAAAATTACCCATTTCTTCATAAATCCAGGCACTGGAATAGAGGGCGTGATCAGCGTAGTCACTTTGGGGATATTGGCTGGCCACTTGTTGAAAAAGAAGCAATGCCTGCCGTGCATTACCGGTTCGGTAACTTGATTCTCCCAGCCAGTAAAGGGCCTTGTCGATGAAACGGCTTGTTGGGAAGTTTGTGACCAGCTTGTTGAATCTTGCACTGGCGTTTGTGTAATCTTTGATCTGAAAATAGGAAAGGCCGAGATAATACAGGGTTTCCTCGGTGTAGGAAAGGGTGTTGGGAAACTCCAGTACTGTTTTAAAAGCCTGAATCGACTTTTGGTAATCTTGCTGAAAAAAATAGGCTTTCGCCAGCAGAAAACGGGCCTCGTTGGCATGTGGGCTTGCAGGAAATTTTCGAAGGAAATCCTTTAATTGAATAATCGAGGCCGAATAGAGGTTGTCCTGAAACAACCCCTTTGCAATTTGGAATTCACGCTTTTCGGGTGATATTTGCTGCTGCGAAAAGGTGTAGGGCGGTTGAAAAACGGGCATTACCAGAATTGTGAAAAGTAATCCTAAGAAAAGCTTTTTCATGCAGGGTGCCTTTTTTCTTAAGAAAAATATTTATTTGAATCGCAAGAACAACAAGCTGTTAAAGAAAAGATGTTACCGAATGTGACTAATCAATCCTGATGTCTTTAGGTTTTAACAACTGCAGATTTTTTGGTTTTTTTGTAAGTAAATATACGTAAAATTAAAAAAATTATCAAGCCCTTTCACGGGTTTAAATTTTATCTAAGCTCAGAACTTGGTTACTATCTCTGTGGTCCTCTGTGCTTCTTTGTGGTCCTCTGTGTAACCAAAAACACTAACACAGAGAACCTCTTCGAATTAATTGTTTGTACGAAAAAGTTCTCAGCGGGTTCCGAAAATGATGCCCGCAAAGTGGGCTGCAGGACGGGCCGGTCAGGACTTGTCGGAAGATGCGTGGCTTGATTCTGTTTTCGACCCGTTTTTAGTTCGTGCGAAGCCGACTTTTTAGGCCGCGAATACGCGAATGAAAGAATGTAGCCACCCGACCCATGAGTCCGATTTTCGAAAAAGGGGTTTTCCCGTCACGGCGCTGCTTTGGATTCTCCGCAAAAAGAAACACAGAGGAAACCTAACCCTTTAGCCCGGTGAGGGTGACGCCTTGAATAAAGTATTTTTGTGCGACGAAAAAAACAATCACAATCGGCAGGGTCATAAGCGAAGCCGCCGCCATAACGAGATTCCACTCCGTTGCACGGGAGCTCTGGAAGACCTGCAATCCGATGCTGAGCGTCATTAAATCCTGGCGGTGAATGTAAATCAACGGGCTCAGCAGGTCGTTCCAGGCATTCATAAATTGAAAAATAACCACAGCCAAGAGAGCGGGTTTTACGAGGGGAAGCATGATGTCCCAGTAAATTCTGAAGTACCCGCAGCCGTCAATTCGTGCGCTGTCGATCAAATCCTTTGGAATGGACAGAAAAAATTGTCGGAGCAGAAAAATAAAAAAAGCCGTGCCAAAGAGAGACGGAATCCACAGGGGTTTCAGTGTGTTAACCCAGCCCAGCGATCTGAAAATCAGGAATTGCGGCACCATTGTAACCTGGTAGGGCAGCATCATGGTGGCGAGCAGAACCACGAAAACCGCATTTCGTCCGGGCCATTTGAGTCGGGCAAATGAAAAGGCCACCAGCGAGCTGGCGAATGTCACACCAAGGATGCTGGAAAGGGTTACGAGTGTGGTGTTCAGGAAAAATTTGGCAAAGGGCACCAGTTGGAAAATGTCCTTGTAATTGACCCACCGAATAGGCTTTGGAATGAAAATGGAGATCAGATTCAAATCGGACACAATCTGCTGGGGTGTTTTGAAGGACGTGATGATCATCCAAAAAAATGGAATGGAAAAAACTAACGCACCCAGGATCAAGATGACCTGCCTGAAAATGGACGCTGCGGAAAGTTTGTTTGTCATTTTTTGGTTCGGTACCTTTGTTTATTATCATTATCACCGTAATGAATTATGGTGATGGTTCAAAGAAAGAATTTGGTCTTCAAAAAGCTGACAGTTTTTTCACGTGTCTTGAACCGTCACCCCAAATTATTGGGGTGAAAACAGTTGTTGCTTATGCGTTATCCTTCCTGATAAAAGACCCATTTTTTGCTGAGTTTCAGATTAATCAGCGTGAGTACGAGAATAATCACAAATAGAATCCAGGCCATCGCAGAGGCGTATCCCATCTTGAAATACATAAATGCGTTATTGAACAAATAATACACGTAAAACAGCAGGGAGTTGTCGGGACTGTTCAGGCCGGTGATGACATAAGCTCGGGTAAAAATCTGAAGATACCCGATAATCCCGATGACCAGATTGAAGAAGATGTACGGCGTCAGGAACGGGATGGTAATTTTCCAGAATTGCTGCCAGGCGTTGGCACCGTCGATTTTGGCGGCTTCGTACATTTCTTTCGGAATATTTTTCAGGCCTGCCAGCCAGATCACCATGCCTCCGCCTGCGCCCCAGAGTAAAATGAGCAGAATGGCCGGTTTGGTCCAGTGAGGGTCCGCCATCCAGTTGGGACTGGTAATTCCAAACAGGCCTAAAAATCGGGCCAGAAGACCTGTGGAAGGATTCAGAAGCCAGAGCCACAGAATTGCTGCAGCCACAATCGGTACAATCGACGGCAGATAATAGAGCGTCCGATAGATTCCGATGCCCCTGCTCTCGCGATTTAAGAACAGGGCGATGGCCAGTCCGATGACGATACTCAAGGGAACGCCAAAGATCGTGATGTAGGCCGTATTCCACAGACTTTTCCAGAAAAGGGGGTCCGTTGGTACAATTTTCCCGCTGACGGAACTTTTGGTGAACCAGAACAATTCCTTGTAATTCAAAAGTCCCACAAACTTTGCCGGGTGCAGGACGTCGTAGCGGGTAAAACTAAAAAGAATGGATGCAATAATGGGGCCCAGGATAAAGGTGAAAAATCCCAGCATCCACGGCAGGGCAAATAAAAATCCGCTGCGGGTTTCTTCCCAGACGAGCGGCCCCCGCCGTCGTTCATTTCGCAGATGGTACCCGAACCAAAAAATGAGGAACCCGACGATAAAAATAAAAATCCCATAAATGATTTTAAAATTGAGAACAGGGAAATTGGGCTTGTGAAGGATTTTATCTAATTCTTGCTGAACAAATGTCTGTTCTTTTTGCAGAACGCGCCTGGGGGTATCAAAATGAAAGGTCGCCCGGTCCTCCACACGAACCTGGGCATCCCACAAAATCTGAGCCACCGGCGTGACCGGCCGATAGTGGCTGTAGTTCAGCAAATTCACGAAGGCCAGATACGCCTTGGCGAAACGCGGATATTGGGGAAGCTCGTGTGTGGTGAGATAATCATTCAGAGACCGCCGGGCGTAGATTTCGGGAATATTGACCTTGTAGCCGACCCGAGCATTGTAGTCCTTTTGCAGGCGTCCCACGATTTTAGCTGCTTCCAGGGAAGACATCCACTGAATGAAATCCCAGGCTTCCCGAACGTGTTTGGCATTTCGGGGAATAACAAATGAAAAGCCGCCGGACCAGGTGACCGGGGGTCTGCCGGCGGGCACCGGCATAGGGGCTACCCCAAAATCCATGTGAAGCTTGTAGCGGGAAATGGTTTGCAGGTACCAGCTCCCCATAATGAACATGCCCAATTTGCCCTGAAGAAAGGGGTCAACAATAGTGCCGATGCGCCCAAAACCGCTTTCAAACCGGGCCAGGTCTTTAATCCGTCCCCCCAGGGTATCGCAGAGTTGGGTGACGTAGGTCAGGGCACCCAGATTTTCGGGCGTGTCAAAGGTGATCCGGGTTCCGTCGGGTGACATCAGCTGTCCGCCGTTGGCCCACGACCAGATGTAAAACCACCCCTCTCCCAAATAGGGTGCAAAGCCCAATTGCTCGATCTGCCCCTTTGCATTCCGTTTGGTGAGTTTGATGGCGTAATCCGTGAGTTCTTTCCAGGTTCGGGGGGGGCGTTCAGGGTCCAGACCAGCCTGCCGGAAAAGGGTTTTGTTGTAGTAGAGCGCCCGGCTGTCGGTATCGTAAGGAATACCGTAGATTTTGCCCTTGTAGGTGGCTTCTTTTCGGGCGTAGCTGTAAAAATCGGTCCAGGGGAAATGGCTTTTTTCGATTAAATCATCCAGCGGGCGAAAAGCGTCTTTGGCTGCCCAGGAGGCCACTGCAAAGCGATCCTGGCGAAGCACATCGGGAGGGGTGCCGCCGGCGATGGCCGTTAGCAGCTTCTGGGGGTCCATATCCCCTTTGCCTCCGGGGGTTCCCAGGATAATCTTAATATCGGGATGCTGGCGGTCGTAGTACCGGATTGCGCCGCGCACGCCCTGAAACCCCGGGAGATTGGGAAATCCCCAAATCACCAGGCGGGTGGGCGGGTGAGCGGATTTTTCTTCCGAAAGCTGGTAAATTCTTTCGATATTGAATGTGACCAGAATAATCAAAATGGCCAAAAGGAAAAAAGCCGTTTTTTTCATATCAGAACTAAATTCTCTTTTCCAGTCCGGGCAAAAATTACTTCAACGTCCGTCAGAGGATTAATTCCTCCCAATGAAGGGTTATCACGGGGGACACATCAAATTAGGATTAAATTAAGGAAAGATTGTTGAAAAATCAAGTGGAAATAAATGAAAATTCCCCGGTCAATATCTCCCCGGCACTTTTAAGGTGCCGGGGAAATTTAGGCCTAAAAGATTTATTAATTACCAATAATTGCGTACATGGGATCCCATGGAGGCAAAACGGTGGGTTTCGTTTTTAAAATTTTCAAAACCGAGCCAGGAAGATATTTTTTGTTGATAACAACCTCGTACACGTAGTGATTGAACCATTTGTCAAACATGATTAAAAATCCCTTGCTTCCGGCTTTTGTTCCCCAGCTGTTTTCCACCAGCCATTTGACGGGTTTGTTATTCAGTACATCGACGCCGGTAAAAACCATGGCATGGGTCGGTACGCTGTCGTGGTACAAAATACGTTCTTTTTTTGTGAGATTGAAATCAACGCCGTAAATATCGCTGTAGTCGTAAATGGACGGAGCCATAATACCCCGTTTAATATAGCTCTCCTTTCCCACATCGCAACCGAACCAGACGGGTTCGTCAGCCATTATCGATTTAAAGGTGTAGGTTTTCAGGCTGTCAATCGGGAGATTTACAAAGGTCATATCGGAATAATTGGCCATATTTCGATCCAAACTGATTTGAAACAGTTTGTTGTACGGATGGGAGGGACAATTATACAGGCAAACATAATCGTCCAGATGGGTTCCGACAACCTGTTCAAAAAAGCTTTTGGGGGTGTAGGTTTTCAAAGGAGAAAGTTTCCCATCCTTGTCTTTGTAACGCCACTGGAACTGTGTGGGCGGGACACCGAAATTAATCGCCAGAATTCGGTAGACTTCTCCCAGCATGGCTGTTTTTCGTTCACGCAATTTGCTCAGGCTGACCCCTTTTTGCCCCAATCCCCTCAGAATGGCGGCGTCTTTCCGCAGTTTTCGGTTGATCAATTGGTTCATGACGCCGGTACTGCTGCTCTGATGTGTTTCCGGCATGACATTTTTAGGAACAAGGCCGTACTTTTTTACCAGAGCTACCACAAAGTTCCATTGTCCGCCGTCCGGGAAGGGGTGTTTCAGAAGAAATTCCACCTTCCGGTCTGTGAGCGGTTTTTGCCGGGTTTTAATAATAGATTCCAAAAAGAAATTGGCCTTTTCCAGTTTGTCCCAGAAAAAAGGGTAGCTTTCGGAGAATTCAAAGCTTTTGATCTGTAACTTTTTCTGAACAACGGGACGCAAAATATTCAGTCCCGCAAACAGCCAGCAGCGGCCGCTTCGCGCCTGGTTGGTAATGCCGTAGGTTTTGATTCGATGCGAAAAAAGGCTGTCGTAGCCCATGAGCATCCGGTGATTAACGGCCAGTTTTTTAAGGTCGTTTTGGGTTACGGCATTCATGATGGCTCGCGTGTGAGCGTCTATTTTGAAAGATGCTTGAAATGATTGGAGCATTTTGGGTGTAATGGCGCCGTCAGTGGTCGATTGTGCCCAAAGTGTGCCAAAACCCATCAGCAGAAAAACCCCTGTCACCCAGAAAATAATCTTCATTCGCTTCATCGTTACCTCCCGTGCGTTAAAGATGTCCCCGGCGCATCACGGGTGCCGGGGACGTCTTCCTTTACTTTCCTTCAATTTCATCCGCCAATTTTCCGGCGTCGTACAATTTTCGGAGTCCTTCAATAATGTACGCTGTATGTACAGCAACTGCGCGATTTTTGGTTTCATCGTACACAAATCGTCCCGGCAGACTTTCAATATTGCCGTCGAAAATCAAGCCTACAACCTCGGCTTTGCGGTTGATTACCGGCGAACCGGAATTTCCGCCGATAATATCGCAGGTACTGACGAAATTAACCGGTGTGGAAAGATCCAGGCTGTCCTTGCGATCCCAGAAGCGCTGGGGCAATCGGTAATCGCCCGTGCTGTCAAAACTGAGCGACCGATCGTACACACCGTAAAGGGTGGTTTTGTAAGGGGCTTTGGTTCCGTTCATGGGATATCCCTTGACGGTGCCGTAGGACAACCGAAGCGTAAATGTGGCATCCGGGTAAATGTCCTTTCCGTAAACGGCAAACCGTGCCTGAGCGATCTTTTCGGTGGCGGGTGTCAGCACGCTCTCAATATTCTTTTTGTACCATTGGTGATTTTTCCGCAGAATAGGATCGATCCTTCGCGCCAGAACGATCATGGGGTCTTTGCTTTTTTCAACGGCCTTTTTCCCGCCTTTGATGAGTTCTTTCCGGAATTTTACATCGGCCAAACGGGTTCCGCTGACCAAATCTTTCGCCACTTCCTGAGGGGATTTCCCGTTCAAAACGGCTTTAATGAAGGGATCATCCGGCCCCAGCTCGTTTAGGGACAGCTGAAGTCCCCAGGCGAGATTGGCTTCTTCAAAGTCGGGGTAAATGGGCGCGGGAGAGAAGAGCCGGAATTTCAGGCTTGGAAGTTCGGCCTCGTGAAAACCGTCCAGACGTTTGGCATCGGGCTTTTTAACTTCCTCCACGTATTCCACAATGGTTGTGGCAATACGGGCTAATTTTGATCCGATCACCCGTTGAAACATCTGCTGTTTGGCATGGGCTTCCTGCTTCTTGGTGATCTCGGCGATCGTATCCCAGGCATCTCCGTATTTTGCCTGCCATTCAGGATTGGATGCAATCTTTTTGCGAAACGCTTCTTCGGCTTGTTTTCGCTTGGCCATTAATTTGGGATCAAGCAGTCCCTGATATTCACCGGTCATGGCCTTTTCGGCATTTGAAAGTCCGAAGATGTGAACCAGTGCCCGGCGCTGTTGCTCGGGACCCCGGCTGGCATATTCTCTGAGATTTTTGATCCAGGATTTGATGTACGCCAGAGCCAGGGGGTAGCGGTAGTCGCGTTGGTACAAAAGTTGGGCGTAGGTGTACAGGCGGTCGGTCGATCCGGGATTTCCGGAGACGAAAACCAATTCATTCTCACGGGCTCCTTTGGAATTCCACTTGAGGTAATTGGCTGAATGGATGGGCTTTCCGTTTTCATACACGCGGAAAAAGGCAACATCCAGATCGTAACGGGGATAAGTAAAATTGTCAGAATCCCCGCCAAAGTAGGCTGCCTGCCGTTCCGGGGCAAACACCAGCCGCACGTCCGTGTACTTTTTGTAGCGGTACAGCCAGTATTCTCCCCCATGGTAAAGACTGATTACATTGGAGCGCAGGCCGGTTTTCTTGAGGCTCTCCCTTTCAATTTTTGCAATCCGGGCCTGGCGGGCCTTTAGGGCCTGCTCATCCGTCATCCCCTTTTTGACGGCCGACATCACACGATCCGTGACATTCTCCATGGAAACCAGAACGTTTACTTCCAGATCGGAGCTTTTAAGTTCCTGATCCGGTGTGGCGGCGTAAAAGCCCGTCTGGACGTAGTTTTTTTTCGCCGTCGAAATCTTTTGCAATTGTCCGATCGCCACATGGTGATTGGTCATCACCAGGCCATTGGGACTTACAAACGAGCCGGATCCGCCGTCCATAAAACGCACACTGGACAGGCGAACGTGATCCAACCATTCTTTTGTTGGGGTAAATCCATATTTTTCCTGTAATTGCTTGGTTGGTGGGTTGTCAAATGTCCACATGCCCTCATCCGGGCGGGCCAATGAAAACTGAGCCAGTGAAAGGGTCAATACAGCTGCCACAAACACGGCTCCCAAACGTTGAAGCCATTTTCTTTTCATACATACTCTCCGTTTTTGTTTGTTGAAATTATACGTCCCACGATTCACACAGCACGCAAAAGGGGATACCGCCGGCCTGCCCCTCGCGCATATCCAATTTAACCTTTTCATATACGAAATGGTTCGTCAAATGTTTCGGGGCGGCTGCGGGATTTTGATTGGTTCTTGGCGAATCGTGTGCGGTTTTTGACCCCTTTGCGGCTTTGTTTGGAGTGAACGCTCCGGCGCATCGGGAGCGCCGGACGCATTCTTCATCATAGCCCCGGGAGTGCCTGCCGAATGCCCTCCAGCATCATTTGAACGGCAATAACGGCCAGAATAAGTCCCATAAGACGCGACAACAAGCTGATCCAGGAAAGGCCCAATTTGGATAAAATTTTGTCGCTGAAAATAAAAAATACGTACGTAATGAGACACATGATGAAGAAAATGGCAATCACAATGGCAATATTCACCAAATGGGTGTGATTCCCGACGAAGGACATGGCTGTTGTAATGGTTCCCGGACCAGCCAGAATGGGAATTCCCAGAGGGGTGATGGCAATGGCGGTGGGATCTTCGATCTCATCCGTCTCTTCGTCCCGCAGGTGGTGTTGACGAGATTTTTTTCCGTTGAGCAATTCAAATGCAATGGCAAAAATCAGGATGCCGCCTGCAATGCGAAAGGCCGGCAAGGTGATTCCGAAAAGACGGAAGATGAGATTTCCGCCAACAGAAAAGAGAAACACAATGACAAACGCGGTAATCGTCGACTTTTTTGCAATTTTCTTTTTGACGGGTTCGTCCAGGTCCTCGACCAATCCCAGAAAAATCGGGATATTCCCAAACGGATTCATAATCGCAAAAAAGCCCATAAACACCTGAAATGCAAAAGACAGCATGGCTAACTCCTGTTATGATTGACCTTCGATAGTAAAGATCCGACGGCTTTCAAGTGTTCCAGATGCCCCGATCGCTCATAGCGTTTGATTAGATTTCCCGGGGTAATGATTGGAATGGCTTTGGGGCGAATCGAAATAGTCATCGGAAGAGCCCCGAAGGCGTCACCGTCAATCTGGTAAGGGACGCGTCCGGGAGCCTGAAGTTCTACCGTTTTTGCCCTCACAATGGAGATTTCCCGAAGGTTCAGCGGCAGATTCAAAATTACGCGAAGCGCAAAGTAAATCAGACGGTTAAGGCTTCGACTGTCGAAAAGAAATACGTCCAGCAGACCGTCGTCCATCCTGGCGTCCGGTGTAAGTTGGTAGCTGCCTCCATAAAATGCTGCATTGGCCACGTTAACAAAAATGGGCCGGTAATGCGTTTCGTGGCCGTCCAGGACAACCCGCATCGGATAGGGGCGATAGGTTGGAAGGTTTTGAAGAGCCGCGAAAATGTAGGCGTTTTTGCCAATCAGGCGTTTGAGTTTCAGATTCGTTTTTTCGGTGGCGAAGGCGTCGAATCCGCAGCTGGCCATGATGGCAAAATAGCGTCCGTTGGCCAGGCCCAAATCCCATTTTTTTAGATTTCCCTCGAGAATAATTTTGGCGGCGTCAATCGGGTTGAGCGGAAATCCCAGAGATCGCATCAGTACATTGCTCGTACCGAGCGGAATCAGGCCGAGCGGAATATCCGTCCCCATGATTCCGTTAATCACCTGGTTGTAAGTGCCGTCGCCGCCTGCGGCCACAATGATATCGTACACCCCGCTTTCTGCCGCTTTTTTGGCTTCAATTTCCGCATCACCGTAACGCAGACATTTCTTGAGGTCGACTTCGTAGCCGGCCTTCTCCAAAAGGTCAATTGCGGGCTGCAAAAAAAGCAGAATTTTTAACGGTTTTGAGATTGGATTAAGAATAATTTTTAGTTTTTGAGATGCCATTTTGTCTCCGGTTTAGGTATCCTGCCCGTTGTTGTTTGATTCATCTGTCCCTGTTCCGAATTTGTGGATGAGGCTGGCTTCAATCAAAGCCGCCAGAACCAGGAGAGGAATGACCAACCACAGAAAAATAAAAAAATTTCTCTGGAATGTCTGGAGAACCGTTTTATACGTAAAGGTGTGAAAATAAAACAGACTCATTTCAAGAGGAAGAGAAAATCCGATCCAGTTTGCAGGCAGCTCAAAAAGAGCCACGGGATTTAAAAAAAAGAGAACCAGCGCAATGCCCCCGCCGGTGTTCTTGTAGAGTAAAATTCCGGAATTGATCCCCGACCAAATGATCAGGAAAAAGGGCAAAACGATGGTGAATCCGGAGAGATACACCAGCAGGATCGAAAGTGTATTTAGCAAAAAAATAACCAAAAACAACTTAAGCACAGAAGGCTTTTTTTCGACAAATCGTTCAATTTTCTGGAAAGCCCATTCCGGATAAGCTGTGAGCCACCGCAGATTGCGTTCGATGATGGTGGGCGCCATAAGAACGCCAATCATAAAAAAAATGGCTGAAAACCCAATTAGGTCCCAGTTTAGCGTGGCGAAAACATCCTTGTAGGTGTCGAAGTATCCGATGTGTGCGGCCGTCATGAATACACTCTCCTGAAAATCGCCAGTAAGACAAACGAAGCGATTGAAATAACCATCGCATAGGTAAACGCAACCGAGGAGCCGTACGAATGCCAGATCGCACCGAAAACAATGCTGGCCGGAAGAGCCGCCAGGCCGACAAGCGTATGGTAGAGTCCCAGCGCCGACCCCCGGTGGGCCTGTCTTGCCCAGTCAGAAATCCAGGCGCGGGGGATGGTTTCCACAATGGCACTCGTTATTCCGTAGAAAAAAAACAACACCCAGGCCTGCCAGCTTAAAAGGGCCCGGGAGAATCCCCACAACAGAAAGACCATGATAAAAAAGCCGCTCAATAAAATCCGCTCACGGCCGATTTTATCCGAAAGCATGCCAACGGGCATGGCCAGAGCGGCGTAAACCAGATTGTAAAAGAGATACACCAACGGAACCAGGGCAGCAGAAATACCGATGGCATTTATCTTCAGAATAAAAAAAGCGTAGCTGACATTCGCGAATGTAAACACGACCATAATTCCCATGAGCAGCAGCAAACGCAGCGGGAGAGGACCTGAATCGTGTTCCGGAGATGTGTCGGGCGTGATTTTTTGTTTCGCTATTGGGGTCTCTTTCAGAAGGAATACGAGAACACATACGGCCAGTAATCCCGGGATAATGGACAGCACAAAAACCAGGCGGTAGGCTTCGACCTTCCATGTCAGAAGAAGAAAGGCAATCAGGGTCCCGAGGGCCGCTCCCAGGGTGTCCATTGCCCGATGAAAGCCAAACGATTTGCCACGCTGAGCCACGGCGCTGGTGTCCGCAATCAGGGCATCCCGTGGAGGGGTGCGCAGGCCCTTGCCTACCCGATCCGTGAACCGAATGGCCAACACCTGCCACCAGGCGGTGGTCAGGGCGAGAACGGGTTTCGCAAACGCAGAAAGGCTGTACCCGGCCAGAATAAACGGCTTTCGCTTTCCGGCTTTATCCGACCAATACCCGGAGACAACCTTCAACAAACTGGCCGTTGCCTCAGCAACCCCCTCAATAACACCGATAGAGGTCATACTGGCTTTGAGTACATTTTTCAGAAAAAGCGGCAGAATGGGGAGAATCATTTCGGAAGAAACATCCGTTAGAAAACTCACCCACCCCAGAATTTTAATATTTCGTGGTATTCTGGCCATTTGACTTTTTGTTATTTTTAGGGAGTCGTTTGAACCGGTATTCGGAAATTTAGCTCACTATTTTATTTCAGTTATTTAAAACTCGCACTTTCTCCGGGATTTAAAATTCTTACCGGCAGATTTTTCCCCTGTATGAGGTCTTGCAGCCAGATAATGGGTTCATTGAGCGGTTCCCAGCCCAAGTGAAATGTTCCCCAATGGATGGGGATCATCCATCGTGCCCCGAGGTCCTTAAATGCCCGCAGGGCATCCGGTGGATTCATGTGCTTTTTCAGATTCTTTTTCGGGCGGTAGGCGCCGATAGGCAAAATGGCCACATCTATTTTAAATCGTTTCCCAATGTCTTTGAATCCGGGGAAATAGCCGGAATCCCCCGAAAAATAAACGGTTCCCTCGGGATGTTCCAGAACAAATCCGATGAAAACACTGGGTTTGTGAAAAAAAGGTTGTTTCCCCGAATGGTGTGCGGGCGTTGCCGTTATCCGAAGGTCATCGAGGGATGCTGTCTGCCAGGCGCTCAGTTCCAGAACAGACGAAAATCCCAGCTTCCGCACGTAAACTCCCAACCCTTTTGCTACGAACAGGGGAGTTGACCCGGGGAATTTTTTCAGAGTCCACTGATCGAAATGATCGTAATGTCCGTGAGAAATAAAAATCCCGTGTATGGGAGGAAGCTGATCGAGCGGAATACCGGGAGGCGTTTTTCGGTGAAAAAAGACAACGCCCCGGTTGTAAACCGGGTCCACCAAATAATGTCGATCGCCATATGAGATTAAAACGGAAGCATGTCCAATAAATGTGATTTTTAACGCCATTTTTTATTGAACCAGTGCGTAATCGGAGTAGGACTTTTCGATTACCAATCCGGGCTCTTCAACCGTGCGCAACAGATTAAGTGCTTCCATAATGATTTCTTTTTGCATGTTGGGCCGATGGGGCAGTCCCACGGCATGTCCCGGTCGCAACCCGGTGGGATAAAATGCCCGCGGTGGATGTCCCATCCGGGTAATAATGGGATGTTGTGTGATGGCAACCGTTGGAATTCCCCAGTCTTCGACAATGGTCTGAATGCCAATGGCAATCCGGTTGCAGAAAATACATCCGGAGAGAAAAAGCGCGGCACCGGCGTCTTCCGATTCCAGAACCTCGGCAATTTTGGGCGCTATTTCTCGGCGAATTCGGGATTGCAGCAAATGAAATCCAAAAATGCTCACATGATTATTTGTGGGGCCGCCGATTTTTCCTTCATTTTCCAGCTCACGAAACCGATCGATAGGAAAAAGTGCATTGATGTCGCCTTGTAAAATGGCCGGATTAATGTGGTGGTGTGTAATAGTCAGATCGGCGGCCGGTGTGTCTGAAGGGATAAGAATAAATTCTTCCGTTTCCTTCGGAAGGTCATTTTTCTTCAGGATTCCCGCAACGGAAACAATAGCCACTTTTTTGAGATTCAGATCTCCAATAAAACGGGTAAACGGGACATCAAAGAAAGTGCTCATGGCGATTTCCTTTTCCTCTTGAAAGCATGACTGGTAAAATATAAATAGATTTTGTTAAAACCGCAAGTTAAAAAGCACTTTCCTTCCAGAGAGTGCGGGCCTGTGCCAAGATGGAGCCCGTTTTTACATTTTGAATGTCATGCAGGTAGGAGATTTCCCCCGTTTCCGATTGGGGGAGTTTTTGCACACGGGCAAGGAGTTGTTCTCCGTAAAGGGCTTCCTTTTTGAACGTAATTTCAAGAGAGTGCATTTCAAACTTTGGATGAACGTCTGCCGGCACGGCTTCATAGCACCATTCGGCAAATTTGGTATTGTTGGCATGTTTATTGGAATCCAGATCACTCCATCGGACGGTAAATTCCTTTCTGAAGTGGTCTTCTGAAATACGGGGTATTCGGGAAAAGGGCCCGGGAATTTCCTGGCGGTTCGTGTGGGGAAAAGCCCTGCGGATCACATCGGGAATGCGGACCGGCCGCTTTTTTTGGAAATCAATCAAAATCCACACTGAGGATGCCCGGGCAAATACGTCCCCTTTTGGGCTGGCGACATGGAATTCCCGAATGGCGTGCAGGTTGTCCACCTTGTAGGGCCAGGTTTGCACAATGACCGTATCATTCCATTTGGGGTGGTGTTCAATAATGAGATGGAGCTGATAGAGCACCCAGGTGTATCCCATCCGGAAGAGGTCTTCGATGGAAAAGCCGCTGCTCCGAGAATGTTGAACAGCGGCATCCTGCATGTAGTTAAGCAGAGAAAAGAGAGTCACCTTTTCATCCGGCCCGTATTCGTAAGAACGGACCGGATAGTCTTTTGTAAATATCTTTTCGCCCATCAGACACTCTCTTCCACAGGAAGGACAAAGGCCTTAATGCCTTCCTTAAGTTTCTTCTTTTTCAGGGTTCGAACACAGTGCAGAATTTCAGGGACTTTTTCGTCTTCGCTTACAATGAACAGGGCATTGTTTTCTCCCGGCCACACGTGGGTGCCCATGTGGGGTTCGGAATGGGTCCCGACCCCCAGAACATGTTGAAATTTGGTGAAGGTTGTTATTCCCTTCTTTTTGAGACAAGTTAATAATTCTATCTCGATAGCTTCATTGTAAATGATTTCTACCTGTTTCATATTTCCTCCAGGCGGTGAAAGGTTCGTTTTCCTCGTAATTTCGACTCCACAACGGCATACAGGGTCGGTACAAAGACAAGCGTAATGAGCGTAGAAACCAAAAGTCCGCCGATTACGGCCACGGCCAGGGGCACCCATGTTTCGGAGCCTTCTCCGCGGCTCAGTGCCATGGGAAGAAGTCCGAAAATAGTGGTGAAGGCCGTCATCAGAACCGGCCGGAGCCGGGTGCGTCCGGCTTCCAGAATGGCTGTGCGCAGGGCTTTTCCGCGGCCCCGCAGAATATTCACATAATCAATAAGTACAATGGCGTTATTGACCACAATTCCGGTAAGCATGACCATCCCAAAAAGGGAATTGACATTCAGGCTCAGGCCTGTGAGAAAAAGCGCCCACAGCACGCCGATAATGGCGAATGGTACGGAAAACATAATGATAAACGGATCGATAAACGATTCGAATTGGGCGGCCATGACGAGATACACAAGCAAAAATCCTACAATAAGGGCCCAGCCCAGGGTTTGAAACGATTTCCGCTGTTGCTCAATGGATCCGGCAAACTTAATTTCCACACCGGGCGGAACCGTAATGGTAGCCAGTTGTTTTTTGAGATCGGTTGTAACCTGTCCTAATTTGCGCCCGTAAATATTGGAGCTTACGGTGACCACACGGGATTGATTTTTGCGGTCCAGTTCCACCGGGCCTCGTTCTTCGATGATGGAAGCAAAATTGGACAGGGGAATTTGCTTGCCTGTAACCGACATGACGGGGAGGGCCGACAAATCGTTTAATCCCACCCTGTCCTGTTCCCGCAGCCGGACGTAAATGTCGTATTCATTCCCGCCCTTGCGGTAAAGCGAAGCGGTGGAGCCGAATACCTGGGTGCGAATGGCGGTCGCGATGGAGGCCATGTTCAATCCCAGAGCCGCGGCCTTCGCCCTGTCCACCTGGATCCACAGTTCCGGTTGCCCGGATTGACGGGAAATCTCCGCATTGGTGATTCCGGGAATGGTTTGCATTTTTTTCAGAATGAGCCTGGCCAGGGAATCCGTTAGGGCCAGATTGTAGCCGTAAATTTCTATTGACACCGGCTTTCCTCCGGAGAACATCTGGGCAAAGGGGTCTTGCTGGCTGAAATCAACATCCGAAACCCCCGGAATTTTCCGGATTCTCCCCGCCAGAAAATGGGCAATTTCTTTATCCGAGCGATGCCGTTGTTTTTTGGGTTTTAGCTGAATGATTAAACGCCCGTAGTTTTGTCCCTCTTTTTGCCCCATCGCGAGGGCCACTCCGGAAAATGGGGAAGCCCCGCTCCGGACCAGCACGTTTTGCCGCTCAGGAACATCTTTAAAAACAATGCCTTCAACCTGCTTCATAATGCCCTCCAAAACGGACAGCTTGGTTCCGGCAGGCGTTTCAACAATTCCTTCAATTTGTCCCTGATCCATTTCGGGCATAAATTCTGTGGGAATAAATTTCAACAAACTCAGGCTGACAATAAAAATCAACAGCCCGTAGAGAATAGTTTTTCCCTTGTGATCGAAGGCCCAGCTAAGGAGTTTTGTGTACGTCTGGGTCAGCCACTCAAAACCCGCACCGATTTGGTCGGAGATAAACCGAAAGAGTCTGGTCTTGGGTTTTTTAAGCCGGGGTTCTTTTAACCCGAGAGAAGCCAGCATGGGTGTAAAAAATAGGGCCGCAAAAAGAGAGGCCAGAAGTACGATAATGATTACCCAGCCCAATTCTTTAAAAAGAACCCCGATAATGCCGTGGATAAAAATAATGGGCAGGAAAATGGCAATGGTGGTCAGTGTAGAGGCGCTAATTGCATTTCCAATTTCGGATGAACCAAAAATGGCGGCCTCTTCTGCTTCCCGATGGAGCTGGTAGCGGTGGCGGAAAATGTTTTCAAAAACAACGATTCCATTATCCACCACCATGCCTATTGCAATGGCCAGACTGGACAGGGACATGATATTAATGGTGTATCCGGCCAGGTAGAGAAACAGAAAGGCAATAATCAGCGAAAAGGGGATGGTTAACGCAACAATAATGCTTCCTTTGATATTTTGCAGAAAGAGTAAAACGACCAGAAAAACCAGCAGACCGCCCCATAAAATGGTGGACGTCAACTGGCTGATGGATCGATTTATGAAAACAGAGGAATCCATGATAATCCGCATTTTTACATCCGACGGAAGCAGGGGTTGAATTTCTTTCAGCTTTTTCTGGATGGCCTTGCTCACTTCTACTGTGTTGGCTCCCGACTGCTTCTGAACCCAGATCATAATTCCGTGCTTCTTGTTTACCCGCACATTCCAGGTTTCTTCTTTAAATCCGTTTTCAACCTCTGCCAGATCTTTCAGATGAATGGGAATGCCGTATTTTGTGGCTCCCACAACCAGATCCCGGATCTGTTCCAAATTCTTGAACTCCCCGGGCACACGCAACTGGTATTCCTTGCGCCCGATGGCAATGGGTCCGCCCGGCATGTTCAGATTATTTGCCTTCAACAGACTGGTAATTTGATCCAGTGAAATATTGTAGGCTTCCAGACGGGTCCGATCCAGAATAATGTTGATTTGCCGTTGTTTTCCGCCGAATGCAAAGGCGGTTCCGACGCCCGGCACCCGCTTTAGGGGATCGACGATCTGCTTGTCCACAATATCCCAGAGATTGTCGTAACTCTGGTCTGCCTGAACCCCCAAAAACATGACGGGAATCATGCTCATGCTGAATTTGAAAATCATGGGTTTGTTTGCGTCATCGGGAAGGTAGGGGGTAATCATGTCCAGATTGTCGCGAACATCGTTGGCGGCTTCGGCCAGATTGGTTCCCCAGTTGAATTTCAGCGTAATGGCCGAAACATTTTCTTTTGAAACCGATGACACTTCATCAATGTTGGGAACAGTTGCTACGCTGTTTTCAATGACCTTTGTGACGCGGCTTTCCACATCTTCGGCCGACGCACCGGGATAGGTGGTCACAATACTCATGCTCGGGAAACTGATGTCCGGCATCAAATCCAGAGCCAGATTGGCAAGACTGTAAATACCGACCACTAAAATGGCCACAAAAACGACAATCGATGTTACCGGGCGTTTAACGCCTAATTCTGGTAATTTCATCGAATTTCCTCCATAGTTTCGCGGCAGTACGAATGCCCGATAAAATAAAAATTGTGTGACGATTCTCTACGAATTGAAATTCAAACCCTTAACCTGTATTATAATCTGATCAACCCAACGTGTGTTTGTTCTTACAAAAAAACGCATGCGGCGAACCCGGGTCTGCAGCCCGGGATACATTCCTTCAATTTAGCGATTCGTTTGAACCACGTTAACTCGTTCTCCTTCAACCAGAGCATCCTTTCCGATGGTAACAATCGTCTCGCCGGCAGTCACACCGCTGAGAACCTCAACCCAGTGCGCTTCCATAATTCCTGTTTTTATTGGGATTTTATGGGCGACGTTGTTGGAATCCAGTGTGAAAACAAAGGATTGTTGCCCTTCCAGATGGAGCGCATCCACAGGAATGGCAAGGACATTCTGGTGTGTGGCCGTCAAAACACGCAGCCGTGCAAACATCCCGGATTTGAGCAGGTACCCCGGATTCTTTGTTCGAATATTCACCTGAAAGCTCCGGCTGGCCGGATCCCCCACGGGCACCACCGATTCCACAACCCCCTTGAAGGTGCGGTCCGGATACGTATCCACGTGGATGTCGACGGTTTGTCCGATCTTCAATTTTGAAAAATCGGCTTCCGAAACATGAGTCGTAATTCGGACAGAAGAAATATCCACCAGCGTACAGATCCCGGGTCCGCCCGGCATCATCGGATTGACGATGTCGCCTTCATCCAGATATTTGATGCCCACAAAACCGGAGAAAGGCGCTTTCATTTTGGCCGAGCGCATCTGGTACCGGGCCATGTCCAGAGCGGCCTTTGCCTGCTGCATCTTCGCTTTGGCGGCTTCGTATCCCACGCGCATTTTCTCAAACTGCTGGTCAGAAATACTTCCCTTTTTCTTCAGCTCTTGAATGCGTTTCCAATTGAGCTGCATATCATGCAGATTGGCCCTGGCCACGGCCACACCCGCTTCGGCCTGTTTAAGCTGGTACGAGAACATTTCCGTGTCTAACATCGCGATAACAGTTCCGGCCTTGACGAATTGTCCCTCCTTAACGAAAATCCTGGCAATCTTTCCGGAAATATTCGGCATAACCTTGAGCTTCCTGTTGGGCAGAATGTTGCCGGTAAAATCATGGTATTCTTTAATCGATCGGTGGGTGACAACCGTTGTTTTTACGGATAACATGGTTTTTTCGACACCCTTTCGAGTGTTTGCCTTTTTACTGCACCCGGCGAAAAGCCCAAGTGATAGAATTCCAATAGCCAGAAAGACTGAAATAATTCGCTTCATGTATGCCTCCATTATTTAAAAATCGCTTGATTATTTTTTGGGCGATGTTTCTGACAAACCGGCTGCTTCGGATTCGATGGTTCCGGTCGCTTTTAAGAGCTTCGCAACCGAAATGCGATAATCGGCCAAAGCCGAAATGTAGTCGTTTTTTGCCTGGGTCAGCAGTCCGTTGGCATCCAGAAAATCGGTGTTGGTGGCCATTCCTTCTTTGAATTTGTTCTCGGTCACGCGAAAATTCTCCTTGGCCTGTTCCACGGTTTTCTGAGAAACCTGAATTTTTTCCTTGGCTTCGTTGGCTTGAAGAAAACTCTGGGTGACTTCCAGCGTCACACCGTCCTGAATCATCTTTTGAGTGTTTCTGATTTGAGCCAATTGGTACTCAGACTCCGCCTGTTTGTAGTAGGTTTCTCCCCAATCGAAAAGATTCATCTGAGCCACTACCGAAACCGTCCATGTGGCATAAAAGTCGGGGTTGTATTCCCGGTCCGGGTATTTGTAGCCGTAATTGGCCACAAATGCGATGGTTGGAAGATAGGACCCCTTGCTCATATCAACCATCTTTTTTCCGATGATGACATTTTCCTGAATCATTTTTAGATCGGGGCGATTGGCTCTGGCCAGCTGAAGGGCCTGTTTGATGTTTTGTATGGGGAGTGGAATAAATTCAAGAGGTTCATCCAACAAAACCTCCGTATCCAGCGGCAAGCCCAGGATATTACAAAGGGCCGTTTGTGCCAATTCAACCGCATTTTTTGCCTTGATTTCCATGAGCCGGACATTTGAAAGCCGTACCTGCGCTTTTAAAATCTCGTTCCGGGTCAGCATACCGACGTTGTACATATTTTGCAGATCCTGCATGTGGGCCTGCATTTGTTTGATCGATTCCCGTGCAATTTCGTCGAATTTGTGGGCCTTCACCAGATTCCAGTAGGCCTGCTCCACTGAAAAAATTAAATCTTCTTTGGCCTTTTTGTAGTTCTGTTCGGCGGCTTTTTTGTTGTGCTTTGCAATGGAATACCCGTTTGTGATTTTAAATCCTGTAAAAATAGGTTGTTGAAGTGAAATGGAAATTCCGTAGTTTTCCGCTCGTCCGATGGTGATTTTTTTGGGCGTGCTTCCGCTGGTCGCTCCGCCAAACATGCCGCCCCCGGGGAAAATGCTGCCGAACGACTTTAGCGGGATAAACGGGGCGTAATCCAACCGTGTGTAATTGGACTGGCCGGTCAATTTTGGGAAAAATCCGGTGCGGGCCTGTCCCAATTTGGCTTCGGCCTGATCCAATTTTGCCCGGGCTATTTTCAACTGGGAATTTTTCTGAAAGGCAATCTCCAGACTCGTTTTTAAATTGAGGTGGATTTTGTTCTGAGCCCAGCCGCTCACCGTCAGGCCGGTAACTGCAAGTCCAATAAAAAACGACTTTAAGACTAAATGTCGCATAAAAAGGCCTCCTGATTCGTCGTGAGTCATTAAAATAAAAAGCGAATACCTGTCGTTCCAATGAATAACCCTTGTTCGGAGAATTTTTCACCGAAGAAAAATTTGTCCTTACAGAGAAGATAGTGATACCGCCCGTCTGCGAAAACAGCAAAATGCTTGCTCAACGTGAAAGAAAGACCCAATCCGGTACTGAACCCGGGGCTCATTTTTTCCAGCTTTTCTCCTTCGTACTGAACCACATCGCTGCCGGGTCCGTCGATGGCATACTTCCAAAAATAGATTCCCACGCCCAGTGGCACATACAAGCCTGCCGGTCCCACATTCCATTGGAGATTGTTGGAAAAAACGAGGGCCGGAACAACGAAGACTTGTTTTCGCTGAATATTGGGGCGGGCCTCCTCTTTGAAATAGAGAGCCGTGTAAAAGCCCTGTACCTCAATCCAGTAGTGGGAAGAAAGGGTTCTGGAAAAGGAAAGTCCGTAAAGAACCCCGGGCTGCAAAATGTCGGCTGATTTTTGTCCCGTATTGTACGTGCCGGATGCCGATTTTGACAGACCCAACAGGGGAGCAAGACCGATGGTTTCACCCGCCATGGCATAGCCTGTGATCAACAGGGTCAAAAATACCCCGGTAACGATTCCTTTAACCCGATTCATAATTTCTCCTAATTGTGTTAAGGTGACTATTTGTGTCAGACTCGTGATGCAGTGTGTCCAAAGTCCTTACGAAACACCCAATTTTTTCATCCCGTATTTTTTTCAATCCCCTTAAAAATAATTTCAAATAAAAAATCAATGTGTTTTTTTACATCAAAATTCTTCCCTTGCATTTTGAATGGTACAAACGCCCCTTTGTTTAAATCAACAATCATTTCCGTGAGTAAATCCACATTCATCGGTTTGAAAATACCTGCACGAATGCCTTCTTCCACGATCTGGCGAATACGCCGGGTTCGATAATCATTGAATTCATTCAGCCCCTTAAAAACGATCGGATGAAATCCAAGGAGCTGTTCCTGGGTGAGATTGTAAAAATTGATGTTGTCGAAAAGATGTTTGTACTGGGTGTGAAAGAAGGTTTTGAGTTTTTCCTGAGGGCTTCCGGCTTTTTTTAAGGCCTCGTCAATGCGGATTTC
>JAADHR010000016.1 GCA_013151735.1 Calditrichota bacterium
GACTGAAAAAACAAAAAAACAAGTTTAATCGGGATGTCCTGAAAAAGCAAGGAGTTTAACGCTTACATGCTGAGGTTTGCCAATTCATTTGCATTGTATTTTTTGATCTTAATTCCGGTCTGGATCGCCTTTTTTTACTGGGTCGGAAAAAATAAACAACGAGCCCTGGAACGGTTTGGAAATCTCCTGGCGTTGAAAAAGCTGATGATTTCCTACAGCGGGAAAAACCACCGCTGGAAGAATGCACTTTTGATTTCAAGCTACGCCTTTTTTATTCTGGCGCTGGCCCGACCGCAAATTGGCACCAAATTGGAAGAAGTAAAACGCAAAGGTGTGGATATTTTTGTGGCGATGGATGTGTCCCTTTCGATGAAGGCGGAGGACATCAAACCCAACCGCCTGGAGAAAGCCAAACACGAGGTGGCCAATTTAATTGACCACTTGCAGGGCGACCGCATCGGGTTGATTGCTTTTGCCGGAAATGCCTTCGTTCAGTGTCCGCTGACGCTGGATTATTCGGCCGCCAAAATGTTCCTGGACATTATGGACACCGACCTTATCCCTCAGCCGGGTACGAATATCGGAAAGGCCATTTCCGTCGCCATGAATTCCTTCGTCCAGAAGGAACGTAAGCACAAGGTCTTGATTATTATTACGGACGGCGAAAACCTGCAGGGCGACCCGATGAAAATGGCTGATGCTGCAGAGAAACAAGGCGTGGTGATTTACACCGTGGGAATCGGTTCACCCCAGGGGGTGCCCATTCCCCTCTACGACGCCAACGGAAAGAGTCTCGGGTTCAAACGAGATCAAAATGGCAATGTGGTGATGACGAAATTAGACGAAGTAACGCTGGAGAAGATTGCACTGCAAACGGGCGGAAAATACTACCACGCCACGTCCGGTGAAATGGAGCTGAATAAAATTTACGCGGATATTTCAAAGATGCAGAAAAAGGAATTGGCCTCCCGGATTTATTCGCAGTACGAGGACCGGTTCCAGTATTTTTTGGCCATAGGATTGGTTTTGTTACTTCTGGAGATGTTTATTCCCGAACGGCGAAAAATTAAGGCCGAATGGAAGGGACGGTTCGCATAAAAAATCTAAAAGTAAACATCAAAATGAAAAAATTAATAATCGTACAACTGTTGTTTCTGGTGTGTGCTCTTGCGTTTGGTACAAGTCTTCACGCGGATACGGCGCGGTCTCGTGTGAAAAAGGGAAATGAGGCGTTTAAGAACAAGAAATTTGATGAAGCGCTGAACAAATATCAGGATGCACTGCTGAAAAATCCCGAATCTCCGCTCATCCACTTTAATGTGGGTGATGCCCTGTATAAAAAGAAGAACTACAAAGAGGCCCTGAAATCCTATCAGAAAGCCCTGAACTCAAAAGATATTCACGTTCAGGAGCAGGCCTATTACAATTTGGGGAATTGCCTTTACAAACTGGGCAAATTGCCGGAAAGCATTTTATCGTACAAAGAAGCGCTCAAACTTGATCCGAACGATCGTGACGCCAAATACAATCTGGAATATGTTCGCCGCAAACTGAAGGAAAACGCCAAAAAGAAACCGCAGAACCGGCGGCAAAACCAGCAGCAGCAGAAACAACAACAACAGCAGCAACAGAAGCAAAATAATCAGAAGAATCAAAATCAACAGAAAAAACAACAGCAACAACAGAAACAGCAGCAACAAAAGCAGGGCCAACAGAAACAGCAGCAGAAGCAGCAGGCTCAGAAGCAGAAAAAGAATGAAATGAGCAAGAAGGATGCGGAACGCATTCTGAATGCGCTCAAAAATGATGAGAAAAAGCTTCAAAAGAAACGGCAGATGCACGCCCGGGGCGGTCGTGCCCGGGTGGCAAAAGATTGGTAACCGTGATGGAATCAATTGTGGCGTAAAATGAACGGAAGAAGACTTTTAAACGGTGTCGGATTGATTATCTGGCTTGTGGCTTCCCAGGCCTGGGCCGGGAACCTATCGGTCCGTGCCTATTTGAATCAGAACCGCATATCGGTGGGGCAGCAATTTTCCGTATCGGTGGAGGCATCCGGCAGCGGGGCCAGTAAAATATCGTCGCCGAAGCTTCCGGACATTTCAAAATTTGCTGATTTTATGGGAAGCAGCAGCTCTCAAAGCATTCAATTTATCAACGGCAGTATGTCCGTTTCAAAAACCCTGATTTACTATTATCGAGCAACCCGTGCGGGAGCTTTTACCATCCCTCCGATTGTGGTCAAAGTGAAGGGAAAAACGTACAAAACCAACCCGTTAACCCTTCTTATTCAAAGCCGAACGCCTTCACAACCGCCTCCTGTGGCGGGAGGGCAGCAGCCTTCGGCGAACCCCAGAACGGGTACAGGCGCGAAGAGCAGGTCGAACAGTACCCTTTTCCTGCGGGCCCTCGTGAACCGGCGGAAGGTTTACCAAAACGAGCCGGTTGTGGTCACCTTTCGGATTTACACGCGTGTATCGGTTACCGGTTACGGCGTTAAATCGCTTCCCAGAACGGAGGGGTTTTGGGCGGAAGACATTCCCTTACCTCCACGGCCTCAAACACGAAATGAGATTTTGAACGGCGTCAAATACGTCGTTGCCGATCTTAAAAAAATGGTACTTTTCCCAACCGCTCCCGGGAAAAAGGTGATTGATCCGATGGTGGTGACCTGCCAGGTGCAAATTCGGAATACCCGACGCTCCCGGGACATTTTTGATGATTTTTTTAATGACGATTTTTTTGGCAAGCAGGTGGAAAGGGACATCCAATCGCAGCCGATTACCATTACCGTGCTGCCCCTGCCGGAGGAAGGAAAACCGGCCGATTTTTCCGGGGCCGTGGGCACCTTTAACATGACGGCCAAACTCAGTAAGGATTCCGTGAAAGCAAATGAGGCGGTGACACTGACCGTCAAAATTTCGGGGACCGGAAATATTAAAATGCTCCCGGAACCCAAAGTGACCATCCCCCCGGATTTTGAGCGGTACGAACCCAAAATCACCGAGAAAATCAATCGAACGGCAACGGGTGTTCACGGTTACAAAACATTCGAGTATGTGTTGATCCCCCGATTTCCCGGTGAGCAAAGAATTGCTCCGATTTCTTTCAGCTATTTTAATCCGGTCAAAAAAGCCTATCAAACGGTTCATTCACCGGAGTTTGTGGTGCACGTCAAACCCGGTGCGGAATCCGTGGTTTCTTTGGGGGAAGGCCTTTCAAAAGAAGACGTGCAACTCATTGGAAAAGACATCCGGTTTATCAAAACGCAACCGCCGGAATTTCAAAAAATAAACCACTTTTTTTACAAAACAGCCTTTTTCTGGTTGATTGTGTTTTTCCCGCTGATTGTATTGGGAGGGGCTTTCGGTTACAAACGCTACCAGGACCGGTTGACCGAAAACGTGGCGTTTGCACGCAGCCAAAAAGCCAACCAAATCGCCAAAAAACGGCTGCAAAATGCAAAAAAGATGCTGGCCGTCGACACACAAAAGGAATTTTTTGCGGAGATTTCAAGGGCGCTTCTTGGATTTTTTGGGGATAAATTCAATTTGCCAACGGCCGGAATTATGACAGACGAAGTGGAAAAACTTCTGCGCGACCGCGGGGTGGATGAAGAAACCATTCGCCGGTATCTGGACTGTCTGAGGACCTGCGATTTTCAGAGATTCGCCCCGGCGAACAGCACCCTTGAGGATATGAAGCGCTGTTTCGACGATGCCAGTCAGGCCATTATTCGGTTGGAAAAGGTGATTTAGATGGTGAGTTTTAGGTTTAAACAGTTTGACAGAATGAGCCCGTTAAACACGATATCCGGTATGTCCGGCTCAAGATTCCGGCAGGTTATGGTGTTATGCCAAAGGTGGATTGGGAGAAATAAATGAGGCAATTTTCCAGGACATCGATTTTCGTTTTGTGGATTATTTTTGGAATAACGTCTCTTTTGCATGCGGATCAGAAGATCTATTTGTACCAAAAGGGAAATGAGGCGTACCAGAAGGGACAGTACGCAGAAGCCGTTTCCGATTATCAGCAAATTCTTAAAATGGGTTACGAATCCCCGGAGCTTTACTACAATCTTGGGAATGCCTATTACAAACTGCACAAAATCGGGCTTTCGGTTTTGTACTACAATCGGGCGTTGAAACTGGCGCCGCGGGATGAAGATATTCGCCATAATCTGGAGTTAGTCAACCTGCGGGTGGTTGACCGTATTCCCTCGATACCCGAGCTCTTTTACATCCGCTATTTTAAATCCTTTCAGAATCTTTTTGGTACGGGCACGCTTTTCTGGATAACCGTCGTTTTTTATGTGCTGATGATTCTTTTTCTTGTGCTGGCCCTGCTGGTCCGAAATCACAGCCTCCGCAAAGTGGCCCGCCGGCTGGCCTGGGCTTTGGGTATTTTGTTTGTGGTCTTTGCATTTACACTCAGTACGAAGGTCTGGGCGCAGACGCATACGGTGGAAGCCGTTGTTCTGGTACCGAAAGTCGACGTGAAAAGTGCTCCCTCCCAAGACGGCACACTGGTTTTTTCCCTGCACGAAGGCGTTAAGGTACGGGTTGAACAAAAAGCAAACGGCTGGTTTGAGATTAAGTTGGCCGATGGAAAAGAGGGCTGGCTACCCGCAAAAACCGTAGGGACGATTTGAGGTTTTTTGGGGGGGCGGTTTTTTTTATTCACCACAATAAGTTGTGGTGATGGTGTATGTGGTTTATATTTTGGGTATGGTTTCTGTTTTTCACCACAATAAATTGTGGTGATGGTACAAGAGTGTGATTTTCCCGTTTTACCACAATAAGTTGTAGTGATGGTACAAAGGCGTGGGGGGACACTTATTTTGAAAAAGAGGCGTTGTACCATCACGCGAATTTATTGTCTTTACTGAAATTTCAGTGCTTTGGTTTCCGTGAAATCTAAGCAATAAAATCCTTTGTGGAACAAAAGACAGGCAATTCTGACTCTTCCCTCCAATGACATTTTCTCGGACAGCCCTTTCGGTGGCTTCGAGAGATTGAATTCGGGAGATTTGAAACTTACTCCGGTTTCTCCAAAAAGGCGATTGGGCTAAAGCCCATTCCTGAGGGAAAGCCTCTTCGTCCACGACCTGAAGGTCGTGGCAAGTCAGGTTTCCTGATTCCCATGTTGGTTCAAACATAAACAATCCTCAAACCAAGTTGAATTCACTCAAATAATTAAACCCCATGGAAATGGTTTCCACTATTTTAGCCCCACTTCCTTTCCCACAATATTAATCGTGAAATTTTGTGAGAACGATCTTTATTATCAAAACCATTACACCCGTTTCAATTTTTTTGAATAGCCACGACCTTCAGGTCGTGGATGAAATGGAAATCAATTATCTGCCGGGCTTTAGCCCAAAAATTCAAAAAAATAGTGGGTTAAAGCTCTAAATAACAAGAGTCAACTCCTTCCTCGAGCCAAAGCTCGTGGCAATGCAGTTCTCTCGGACACCCCCGCGTCAGGGGGGAAGTCAAAAAGAAACTATGTCCTATTTTCAAAAAAATCATTATCCTCATAAAAAAACAGTAGAACCCTTTTTTTATTCACCACAATAAATTGTGGTGATGGTACAAGAGTGTGATTTTCCCGTTTCACCACAATTGTGGTGATGGTACAAAGGCCTGGGGGGGTATATCAGACCTGTTTTGACAGACCGAAAAAGTGTTGTACCATCACCTGAATTCATTGGGGTGATGGTGCTTTTACGAAACTTCCCCTCCGTACGTTCCATACCGAATGGCCGCGTCGTAGGCTGCGACAATATTTTCCGGCGGCACATTTGCCTGGATGTTGTGCACGGCACAAAATACAAATCCCCCGCCCGGCGCAAAAATTTCAATTCTCTCCCTTACATGAGCGGCTACGCCTTCGGGGGTGCCCCGGGGAAGGACAGACTGAGTGTCCACACCCCCGCCCCAAAAGGTGAGCCGGTCACCAAATTCATCTTTGAGCGTTTTCGGGTCCATTTTGGCAGCAGAGGTTTGCACCGGATTCAAAATGTCCACGCCGGCATCGATTAAGTCGGGGATGAGATCGTACACGGACCCGCAGCTGTGCAAAAACAGGTGCAAGCCGGAGTGTTGCTTGGCGTACTGGTAAATGGTCTTGTGGCGGGGCTTGATGAGTTCCCGGTACATGTCCGGTGACATCTGGGGGGCATTCTGTGTGCCAAGATCGTCACCCATTTCGATGATTTGAATGTGATCGCCCACGGCCTGAAGAAAACCCTCCAGATTTTTCAGATGAACCTCCACCATTTTGTCCATTAGATCCTGAACAAAGGGTTCGTTCATAGCCAGATCAACCATGAAATTTTCCCAGCCGCGCAATCCCTGCCCCCATTCCAGAATGCTTCCCCCGAAACTGCCCATAATGGCAAAATCCGTTTCTTCGTACAGGGTTTTGGCTTTTTGTTCAAGGGATTTCAGTTCCTCGTCAGTTACATACGGCCAATTGTAAGTTTCAATGTCTTTTGAGGAAGCGGCTTCCGCCAGGGGCCAGTAGCACTGGTCGAAGTAGAGGGCGCCTTCCGGCATTCGGGCTGTCTCGCGGATGCCGTCCGTAAGAACCCACCCCCCGTTCCTTCGAACCGGGTAGGATGATTTCAAGATTTGTCCCAGCGATCCGTCGGGCAGAGGCCAGTCTTTCCAGTTTTCGGGATCTTGCCCGAACGTGTGGGTCAAATCCACCACATCAATTTGAAATCGCTCCAGCAGCCAGGGTTCGGGCTCGGCCAATTGCTGGCCGATATCGTACACGCGGGTGGTGCCGCCGGAAATGCCAAGGTATTTTTTGAGACGGTTGTACGCAATGGCCATAATACCGGTGGAGCGCATTCCTCCCAGGTCAATAGGAACCCGATCCGGTTCTTCGTGTTGAAGGGTTTTTAAAACCCGCTCTCGGGATGTCATTTCAGTACTCCGGGTAAAATTTTGTATGTGTAAACAGGCGTAAAAAATGAGAGGCAAAAAGGCAGATTGTTGAGTTGAATATCTGTTGGGAACGTACCGGCATCAAAAGACCGCTTCCAGATTGAGATCAAGGGTTTTTAACAGGGAAGACCGCAGGTGGTCGGATTTTGAAAAGGTTCCGCGCAGCTCGTAGCCGTCGATTGTCCAGACAAATACGTCAATCGTTTCTTCCTCGGGATCTGCAATCCAATATTCCTTCACACTGTAGGCATAATAAAGCTTTTTCTTGATCGTGCGGTCCAATTTTGCAGAAAAGGGAGAAACCACTTCGATGATCAGATCAGGAGCCCCCTGAATGTTATCCTCGGTAATAATGGATTCCCGGTCTCTGGAGATGAAAAGAATATCGGGCTGAACAATGTTAATCGCGGATAAAATGACATCCAGTGGAGCCGTGAAGATTTGTCCAAGAGAATGTTCTTTAATAAAATGAGCCAATTGAATAAACAAATTGCCAACCAATTTCTGGTGACTGGTTTTAGGTGAAGGTGCCATGAGAAGTTCCCCTTCAATGATTTCATATCGTTTTCCGTCGTTGGGAAGATTTTTGTAGTCGTCGTAGGTAAAACGCTCTTGCAGGGAAGGGTTTTTTAGGATGTGTTCCATTTGGACGCTCCCTCGTGTTAGATTCACATTTAAATTATTAAAGAATAAAAAAGAATGCAAGCGATAATTTAAAAATCTGAAAATGGCTCCACGTTCACACTGAAAACCGCGAGCTATCTGAATGACGCTTATGTAACTTCAATAAAAATCTATTTGTGAAAATTCGTGAAATTAACGGGTAAAGGCCTTGATTTTTTGTCGGAAATGGAGTACTTTTAACAATCAAAAATAGTTTTCTCTGCGGTTCTCTGTGTTACGTTTTTTTGAGGTTACACAGAGAAGCACTGAGGAGCACAGAGTACCCCAGAGGGTTTTGGCAGAGAGATTTTTATGAAGGTTGTTAACTACAGTTTGTGCCTTGTTGTTTTTTTCCTGATCGGTTTTCCTGTCGGGGTGAACGCCCAGACCGTTCCCCACGAGCTTATTGTTAAACTGCGCCAGCCGGGACTTGTTACTGAAGAAAAAGGCGAATTTAGGCCTTCTCCCACGGTGTTTAAATCCGTTCAAAAATCCCTGATAACAGTCAGTCCCCTGTTCCGACCGGCATCTTCTTCGGGGAAGTCTCTTTCAAAACAGGCCCGCGCCTTTAAAAAGTCATTTTTTATCTTACGAACCAAGACATCCGTCAATTCGGACTCTTTGCTCCGGGTTCTTCGGGCATTACCGCAGGTGGAATACGCCGTCCGCAATCACCTGTTTCGGGTGGATTGGACGCCCGATGACCCGGATTTGAGCAAGCAGTGGGGACTCCGGAAAATTCAAGCCGAACAGGCGTGGAATGTGACCCGGGGCGATCCTTCCGTTCTTCTGGCGGTCATTGACACCGGAATCGATTACGATCACCCGGACCTGAAAAAGGCCATCTGGATCAATCCCGGCGAGGATTTAAATCACAATGGCCGGGTGGATTCCTCAGATTTTAACGGAGTGGACGATGACGGCAACGGGTTTGTCGATGACATTCAGGGATGGGATTTTGTGGATGCTCCCAATTATCCGGATGGCGGTGACTACCGAAATCGGGACAACAACCCCGCCGACGAGAACGGGCACGGAACAGCGGTGGCGGGAATTATTGCGGCAACAGCGGATAACGGAATCGGTGTGGCCGGTGTGGCTCCGGGCTGCCGGGTGATGAATCTTCGGGCCGGAACGAGCCGGGGCTTGCTGGAAGAAGATGACGTGGCAGCTGCCGTGATGTACGCCGTCGAAAATGGGGCGCGCGTAATTAATATGAGCTTTGGCGATGTGGCGATTACCCCGTTTTTGCGGGATGTCATTCAATTTGCAACCGAGAGTAACGTGCTCTGCGTGGCCTCGTCCGGGAACAGCGGTAACAGCAAAATGCACTACCCGTCCGGTTTGCCGCAAACCCTTTCCGTGGGTGCCTCAACGGCCTACGATGCCCGTGCCAGTTTTTCCACATACGGCATTTCACTGGATTTGGTGGCACCGGGGCAGCAGATT
This sequence comes from Calditrichota bacterium, assembly GCA_013151735.1. NCBI lineage: Bacteria > Pseudomonadati > Calditrichota > Calditrichota bacterium. Next base: position 9,069 of record JAADHR010000016.1, read on the forward strand.
TTAACCACGCTTCGCAACAACTCCTACGGGGAAGTCAGCGGTACATCGGCAGCCGCTCCCTTTGTGACGGGCAGCGCCGGATTGGTGCTGTCGCAGCACCCGGATTTTTCGGCCGAAATGCTTAAACAGGTGTTGATTTCGACCGCTGACGATCTGGGAGAAGCCGGTTGGGATTCCACCTTTGGCGCCGGCCGCCTGAATGCATTCCGGGCCCTTGAGGTCTCCGATGCCCCGGTGGCTGAAATGACCTCTCCGAAAATGGATCAGGGGTTTTCCGGAGGCACGATCGAAATCACCGGAACCGCCTCATCTCCGCTGTTCCGCCAGGCCCGAATCAGCGTGGGCACGGGGGATAATCCTTCGGACTGGACACCCCTGAAAAGTCTGTCAACCTACCAGGTAATTGACGACACCCTGGCTGAATGGTCGGTCCCTCAAACAGCCGACACCAGCTTCACTCTTCGGCTACAGGTTTTAAATACGGATGGAACGGAGGCGGATGATTTCGTCCGCGTTTTTGTCGATCACACGGCGCCTGTCGTCAGGGATTCTCTGATTCTTCAGGCGATGCTATCGGGCAACCGACGGGTGCTTCTGGGCGAATTTGCCACCGATGATGTGTGTACAGCCGCGCTTTTTTACAGAGATCATTCGGATACGGGGCCGTTCCGGATGAAAAGTCTTCCCTTTTCAGGGCGAGCAAACAGCTTTTTAGTGGATCCGGTTTCATTTCCTGATCAGGGGGATTTTTACCTGACCCTCCGGAACCGAGCCGGACTCGTCCGACGCCTTCCAGAAGGAACGGGGCTGATTCATTTCGATTTGACCGATGCCTTTTATCCCCAAATTCTGGAAGAAACACGCCCCATCTCCGTTCCTTCCGGGTATCTTCTGCCCGATCTTACTGATTTTAATCAAAACGGGCAGCCGGAACTGGTTCTGAATCAGTACAAAAAAAACGGCCAGTCGTTTGGGCCGCTGGCTATTTACGAATGGAATGGCCGGGATTTCACGGAGGTCTATCAGACTCCTTATGTGGCGATTCCCAGAGACACGGGGGATGTCAACGGGGATGGGCACACCGAGCTGCTGGCCGGTGCCGGAGGAACCACCTATCTGTTTGCACGCGGCGCCGATGGCTGGCCTTCCCGGCTGGTCTGGTGGGATTCCACCGATGTATGGGCGAGTCGGCTGGCCGATCTGGACGGCGACGGCAAAAAAGACATCCTGGCGCGAAAAGGGTCGGTATTTACCCTCTTTCACAACGCGGGTGATTTTCAATTTGTGCCCACCGATTCCTTTCCGAATCCGACAGCCGGGACCAACGGCACGGGGGTTCCGCATGTGGAAATCGGGGATTTTACGGAAAATGGGCAAAAGGATCTCCTGTTTGGCGATTACGACGGTGATGTGTACCTGTACGAAGTGTCCCCCGGCGGAGCGCCAAGGGTGATTTGGACCGATCACCTGCCTCTGATGGACACCATTGATTTCCTCGCGTCCGGCGATTTTGACGGCAATGGCTCCACGGATTTTGCCGTGGGCTGCCATTCAAAACCCGACATCGATCTGGAGCACGTGTTTGACAACCGCCGGTGGTTGGTACGGATTTACACCCACGTGGCCGGCGACAGCTTTGCCGTGGCCTGGCAGCAGGAGTTTTACGGGTTTCACTCACCCAAAAATTTTCCGTCGGGAATGACGGCCGGGGACGTTACGGGCGACGGCCGTGCCGATTTGCTGCTGGGCTTTTACCCCAATTTTTACGTGATTCATTTTGATGCTGCCTCAGCCGCCTTCGTGCCTGTTTGGTGCGGCAGTCCCGCCCGGACAAATTCCGCTGTGACGGGTGATTTGGATGGTGATGGCCGGAACGAGCTGGTGTACGATTCGGGCAACGGACTGCAGCGGTTTCAACTGCCCGGAGGAACTCACATCAGACCCAAATTTTTTGAAGATTTTAAGGCAATTCCTCTGGACACCGAGCGGGTGGCTCTGAGCTGGAAAACGGTGGCAGCAGCCGTTTCATTCCGCATTTTTCGGGCGGAACTCAATGCATCCGATTCCATTCAGATTGGAAAGACCACGGCCGATACGTTTTTGGATTCTACGGCACACGAAGGGCAAATCTACCGCTACTGGATTCTGGCGGAAAAGAATCGGGAAACGCAGACATCCTCCCCCAAAATGGCGCGTCCGCACCGGCCGGTTCGGCTCGATTCTGCAAGGGCTGTTTTACCCAACCAATATCGGCTCTATTTTTCAGAAGGCATTTTGCCAAAGTCGGTTCAGCGGGAGTCCTTTACGCTTGTTCAGCCCGAACTTTCTTCTGTCAATCGAAAACGTCATCCGGTTTCGTTTGTGGTGGGGCATGGCGGCAGGGAAATTCTCCTGACGGATTCCCTGGAAAGCGTGCCGGCCGGAACCGTTCAGGTTTCGGTTTCCGCTCTTTCTGATTCGGAGGGGACGCCCGTGGATGTTCGTTTCCGGCGGGCGAAGATTGCAGTGCCCTCTCAAATTTACACGCCGTATATGACCCGGGCGGATTTTTTGCCGCCCAATCACATAAAACTCTGGTTTAATGAACCGATGGATTCTCTTTCGGCCGTTCTTCCGGATCACTACCGGATCACACCTTTTATCGCCGTTCTGAAGGCAAGCTGGAACCCGGCCGCACCGGATCAGGTCCTTCTTTCACTCGGACGCGATCGTCCGATCGGGGCACTGGGTGTGCGCTATCAATTGACCGTTCAGGGCGTCAAAAACCGACAGGGGATTTCTGTTGAAAAAGGACGCGGCGATCACAAAACCTTTCAGTTTTATCGAACGGATTTGTCTCGGGTATTCACGTACCCCAATCCGGTGCGTTTGGGAACGGATACAAAGGTGATTTTTGCCAATCTGACCCGAACCGCAACCATCTGGATTTTTAATCTCCAGGGACTTCGGGTGGCTTCGCTGGAAGAAAGGAATGGAGACGGCGGAACGGCCTGGGATTTGAAGTTGGCCAATGGTGAGTACGTACCCGCGGGAATCTACATTTTTCGGGTAACCAACGGATCGGAAACGAAAATGGGAAAATTTGCGGTGATCAAATGACAGATCAAAAAAAACCGTTTTTAGTTGTGGGAGTCACCGGCATTATGGGCAGCGGAAAGACAACCGTGAGCCGGTTTCTGGAAGAGAAGGGTGCCCGGGTCATTAACACGGATGCTCTGGCCCGCCGGCTGATGGAGAAGTCGGATGCGGTACGCGAAAAAATCCGACGGACCTTTGGCGAGGACAGCTACACACCGGACGGTCGTTTGAATGCGAAGAAAATGGCGTCGCTTGTTTTTGAAAATCCGGAAGCCCTTAACCGGTTGAACAGCATTGTTCATCCGGAAGTGATTCATGCCATTCGGGATGAAATCCGCAAACTGGCACAGGCCGATTTCCGCGGAATTCTGGTGGTAGATGCCCCCTTGATTTTTGAAACGGGTCTTACCGGTGTGATGGATGAAATTCTGGTCGTGGCGGCTTCTGAAGATGTGTGTGTACAAAGAGTGATGGCACGCAGCGGATTATCGGCAGAAGAGGTGCGGGCCCGCTTGCACAATCAATGGCCACTTGAGAAAAAAATCGCCCGGGCAGACCGGGTGATCTGGAACGATGGGACGCTTGAACAGTTGAAAGAACAGGTAGAAAAAATCTACCGGGACTGGCAAAAACGAATTCAATAGGAAAAATATGGGAAGATTTTTAAACCCCTCCTCCGGCCGATTTAAGGGATTTCTCCTTTTAAGTGCGGTTATGCTTATTCTGGTGCTTTTATTTTACACCAAAAGCATCGTGGAAGATTTGCGGGACGAGTCGCGTTCGATTATCGAGTTTTACGCCAATCTCTACGCCCGGGCGGCCTCCACGGAGAGCGACACCGATCTCAGCTTTATTTTTGATGAGATTATTCGACGGACGAATTTTCCGATCATTTACACCGACAAGGATAACAATCCGGTTTCCTGGAAAGGAATTGGGATCAAACCGGAAGATCGGCGGCCGGAAAGTCTGGTCAAAGTGAAAAAAATAATGGAGCGGATGAAAGAAATCGCAACGCCCATTCCCATTCACTACAAGGACATTACACTGGGGTACCTGTATTACGGAGATTCCGCTACCATTACCAAATTGATCTGGTTCCCGTACATTGAAATCGGCGTTATGGGACTGTTTCTGTTTATTGCCTTCATGGGATTTGCGGCCATTAAGCGGGGCGAACAACGCCTGATTTGGGTGGGAATGGCCAAAGAAACAGCCCACCAGCTGGGAACCCCGTTGTCCTCGCTCATGGGCTGGATTGAGCTTCTGGACGAACGCACAAAAAACGGAAAGGCTGTTTCCGACATAATCACGGAGATGCAGCAGGATGTGCTGCGGCTGCAAAAAGTGGCCACGCGTTTTTCTCAAATTGGCTCCCGCGCGGATTTGGAAGGGCGAAATTTGCAGGAGCTGATTCAAAATGTGGTCACTTATTTCAGACGACGTCTGCCCCAGTTGGGGAAGAAGGTTGAAATTACCCTGGAGATGACGGAACTCCCACCGGTAGCCATAAATCCCGATTTGATGGAGTGGGTGCTGGAAAACTTAATCAAGAATGCCCTGGATGCCCTGGATAAAGAAAACGGAAAAATAACGATCACAACCGGCCTTGTGGAAACGAATAAAAATCGCGTGTTTGTTGACATCTCGGATAACGGAAAAGGAATTCGGTACTCCGATCGGAAAAAGATTTTTAAGCCCGGATTCAGTACCAAAAAGCGTGGCTGGGGCCTGGGACTGAACCTGGCCAGGCGGATTGTGGAAGAGTACCATCACGGCCGTCTGACAATTCGGGAAACACGTCCCGGGGCGGGGACCACGATGCGCATCGAACTCCGGTTGGATTAAGTTGAGAGAGAACGACCCGAGATAGAGACGTGAGAAGTCCCCTCTAAAAAGAGGGGATTGAGGGGTGTGTCTCTCATCTTTTTTCTTCACAAAATTCCAATGGTCTAAAAATAGTGCATTCATGCAAGAATCACACTGCATTTTAATTAAAACGGAATCAGGATCCTCAAAAAATGACGGAAAATGAAAAACAACAGCCCCTTGTGGTAACAGATGAAAATTGGGAAGAGGTATTCTGGGAAATGGCGGCTGTTTCGCCCTATCTTGAAACGTATTTGAAGTCCTATCTTCAAATGTACACCAAACATCTGGGCCCGGATTGGGTCGAAAAAGTAAGCCAGTTTTTACGGCTGATTTACGGCGAAAACCCGGCGGAAGCCCTTGAATTTTATGAGCAGAATTTGTCCCACTATCCGCCCAATGCCTGGTTGATTATTTTTGTTGCGGACGCGGAGTGTTACCAGAAAGCCCATTACTTTGACGCGAGGCATCTGTACCGGCAGGCCGAAAAAGAACTCCCGGACTTTCCGAAAATTCATCTGGATCTCGGGCTCATTTTCATGTTACTGGGGGATTGGAAACAGGCACTCACCCATTACAACCAAACCTTTGCATGTGCTCCAAATGATCCCATCAACACAACCGATCTTCAGGCAAAGGCCCTGTTCAATCAGGCTATTATTTACGCCAACTATTTGCACGACGTTCGCAAGTCGGCTGAGCTGCTACGGAGCGCGCTTGAAATTCGCCCCGATTACGAAATGGCCAAACGGGCACTCAAAAATATGAAACAGAGCATTATTTAGCGACAGCGGCGTTTCACATCTAAATGAAAAAGCTAAGACACCCAGATTTTGAGGATTAAACGATGCACCATCATCCGCCCAAAAAGGACATTAAAGATATTTGGATTCCAACCGCGCTGGTCGGAGAAAAGCTCTGGCAGTTTTTGGATGAAACCTTTGTTAATCGTCCCAAACCGGAATTAAATGACCGGGCCCTGTATGAGGTTCTGCCGGAGGAAGATGGGGAGCCCCGCATTCGGGAGTACCTGGGATCCTTTCCGCCCCGTCCGGGGAAAACGGTCGAGGATGTCCTGAACGATGCCCGAATCACGGCCGGTGATTTCAAATATCACGAGGCCTACGAAAAAAGCGGGGGATTGCTGAATATTCTGCTGCCCCGTCCCAATGAATTGTATGATGAAAAATGGCAATCTCTGCTCGAAACCTATTATGTAACCCTTTCCTTTTCCTCCGTTCAAAAAAAGGAGGAGCGGCTCCGCCAGTTGGGAATGATCTGGAACGACACGCCCAATGAGATTTTTTCCATGTTAACGCCCGCACAGGTTTGGGCCGGCGGCGGACTTCGGGAATCGGATTTGCTCACGCGCTTTTTTGAGGAAATTACCTACCGGTTTTCCAAAAAAATCAAGACGGAAGGAGAGGCCATTCTAAGGAGCCTGCTCTATTTGCGAAGCTGGCAAAGCGTTCCGCTGATGGAGTACCAGTTCCAGACCGCATTCACGGTGATTCGGGACGAGCGGGAGGAGATCCGCAGAAAGAAAGAGGCTCTGATTGGGTACCGCCGGCCGGTGATTACATTTCATATTCTCGACCAAATGGATCCCGTGGCCGAACAGATTGTCGGCGTGTTGGATCCCCTGTACGACGCTCCATTTGTTGAATCGGCCCTCAAAAATTGGGTGCAGATAAAACCGAAAACGGCCTCAAAGGAGACGACAAGGGCTCTTGCTGGGGCCGTGGCTTTGATCACCGGGAAGCAGCTAAATCGTGCCGTAACGGCAGAGCACTTTGCCGAAATTTTCGATGCAGCCCCGGAAGAAATTGAAGCGATCAGTGAAAAATATGGAACAAAATTCAATAAAAATAGGTAATAATAAAAAATTAAGCGATGCATTCAGGTCCTCTTTTTTTCTTCTCTGAGGCTCTCTGTGTTCCTGTTTTTTGGTTACACGGAGTACCACGGAGGAGCACAGAGTACCACAGAAAGGACAAGGATCCGATTCTGAATGCCGATTGAATAAGCTGTTATTGCTAACATTTAACTGAAAAGTAAGTGCTTTATTGAAGAACCAAATAAATCATCGATTCCAATATGGCAATGAAAGCCTGGACATAAAGGAGGTTTCCTTGCAGATACCGGAAAATTTCAAGGCGGGATATGTCGCGCTGGTTGGGAGACCCAATGTTGGGAAATCAACTTTGCTGAATGCGTTACTGGGTACAAAGTTGGCCATTACTTCTCCCAAACCCCAGACCACACGCCATAAAATCCTGGGTGTTCTAACCGGTGAAGACTACCAGATGGTATTTTTAGACACCCCGGGTTTGATTAAGCCTCAGTACGAATTACAGTCCGTTATGGTGAAAGCCGCCAAAACGGCCATCGGGGATGCCGATGTGGTGGTGCTCATGGTTGAGGCCAGTGAGAGTCCCAACGCCATGGATCTGGACATCCTGGAACAGTTGAAACCCCTCAACAAACCCATGCTGCTGGTGATCAACAAAATTGATCTGATTCACAAAGACGCGCTTCTTCCTCTCATGGATGCCTATTCCAAAGCGCACCCGTTTCTGG